>NZ_JBEPBI010000057.1:0-44164 GCF_040299045.1 Streptomyces sp. NPDC001027 | reverse complement strand
GGCGACGGGACCGCGCTCATGGGAGCCCGGATCCCGTCGTACGGTCAGCCGGTCTTGTGGCCCCACCGCGGTCCCACCTTGCTTCGCCACCGCCACAACCGCTTCCTCGCGTACGTGCCGCTGGGCATCGGTCCGCACCTTCTCCTCGTCCGGGGGACACGTCCGAAGGTGACAGGCGAGGTCGTGCCGCCGGCATGGGCCGGCCAGACGTCGCCGCCGGGCCGCCCGGGACCGACTCCAGAGAAAAGGGAGGGCCGTTCAGCCCAGCCCTCGCGTGCGTGCGGGGCGCCGCTCGCCAGGGCGTGGACCTCGTGTCGTCAGCGGCCATGGAACGAGCAAAGCGGGGTGGACGGGGCCTGCCACCGCTCGCGGACGGTCGGGACCGTCCGGCGTGCAACGGGGGCCGGACGGCCCAAGCAGATCGGGCGATCAATCAACAAAATGAACATAGGGGGCAATGTATTCACTTGCGCGAAGGACGGTGAGAAGCATCATGAAAGCCTTCGTCTTCCACGGCCCCGGGCAGTCTGCCTGGGAAGAGGTCCCCGACCCTGCCGTCAAGGAGCCGACCGACGCCGTCGTGCGGGTGGGCGCCGTCACGATCTGCGGCACGGACCTGCACATCCTCAAGGGCGACGTCCCCGAAGTGCGCCCCGGCACGGTCCTCGGACATGAGGCCGTCGGCGAGATCGTGGAGGTCGGCGGCGATGTCCGGACCGTACGTCCGGGCGACCGGGTGCTGGTCTCCTGCATCAGCGCCTGCGGCCGATGCCGCTACTGCCGAGAGGGCGGTTACGGCCAATGCCGGGGCGGTGGGGGCTGGATCCTCGGCCACCTGATCGACGGCGCCCAGGCCGAGTACGTCCGCGTCCCCTACGCCGACCTGTCCGTGCACGCCCTGCCCAGCGCGGTGGAGAGCAAGGACGCCGTCCTGCTCGCGGACATCTTCCCGACCGCCTACGAGGTGGGCGTCCTCAACGGGCGGGTACGTCCGGGCGACACCGTCGCCGTCGTCGGGGCCGGCCCGATCGGCCTCGCGGTGATCGCCACGGCGCGGCTGTTCGCGCCCGAGCGGATCGTCGCCGTCGACCTGGCCGCCTCCCGGCTGGAGGCCGCCAGGCAACTCGGCGCCGACGCCGTGGCCGACGCCCGCGAGGACCCCGAGCTGCTGATCGCCGATCTCACCGACGGGCTCGGCGCGGACGTGGTCATCGAGGCGGTCGGCGTGCCGGAGAGCTTCGAGATGTGCACGCGCATGGTGCGGCCCGGAGGGCACGTGGCCAACGTCGGCGTCCACGGCAGGCCCGCCACGCTGCACCTCGAAGACCTGTGGATCAAGAACGTGACCATCACGACCGGCCTGGTGGACACCCACTCCACGCCCACCCTGCTGCGCATGGCCGCCGCCGGCCGGCTGCCCACCGCACAACTGGTCACCCACACCTTCCCGCTCGAGCGTATGGAGGAGGCGTACGACGTCTTCGCCAAGGCCGCCGACACGGGCGCCCTCAAGGTGGTTCTCGGCGGGCGGCCGCACGAGGAGGTCGCCGTCCGGGCGGCCTGACGAGAGGACGTGACGGGCCATGACCGAACAGCCCACGTGACGCACCTGGAGCAGCACCCAGGTGCCGCGCCGCGCCGGGGCCCACTGCTCGAGCCCGGCCCGATCGGTGGACCGTGCCAGACCGGACCGACTGCCGCCGCCCCCCGTCACGCCGTGCCTGAGGGCTCCTCCGCGCCGCCGGACCGGTGGATCAGGGAGGTTCGGGCCACGGTGTCGGGCTGCCACAGATCGGGTCCGAAGACCTCGTAGCGGATGCGCCGCGCGGGAACCCCGGCGCTGAGCAACTGCCCGCGCATCTCTCGCATGAAGGGCACCGGGCCGCACAGGAACACGGTGGCTTCGCAGGGGAGTTCGAGGTCGCTCAGGTTCATCAGGCCGGTGCGGGCGTCGGGTTCCTCCGCCTCGGGGTGCTCGTACCAGAAGACGGCCAGGGCGCCCGGCAGTTGCGCGACGAGGTCGTGCGTCTCGGCGCGCAGGGCATGGTCGGCCGGAGAGCGGTCGGCGTGCAGGACCAGCATCGGGCGGGTCGAGCCGACGGACGCGAGATGGGCCAGGATTCCGGTCATGGGGGTGCAGCCGATGCCCGCCGACACGAGGACGAGCGGGGTGGCGTCGTCGGCCGGGCCGTCGAGGAAGACGTCGCCGAACGGGGCGGACAGCAGCAGTGCGTCCCCCGCGCGGACGGTGTCGTGCAGCAGGGCGGAGACCTCGCCGTCGGGGCCGCCGGCGTCGCCGCAGACCCGCTTCACGGTGCTCCGCCGGAGATCATCGCCCGGGGCCGAGCACAGGCTGTACTGGCGCAGCTGGTGGGTTCCGAACTGGGGAAGCCCGAGGACGGCGGCACCACGCTGGTGTGGCGGGTACCGGCGCAGAGACCGTAGGCCCGCCGGCTTCAGCGGTTCGCGGAGTCCAGCGCCGACTGCAGTGACCGGCGGTAGCCGTCGCTGGTGTACGTGGCTCCGGAAACCGTGTCGATGTCCGCGCTCTGGGCCGTGAGAGCCTCTTCGGTCAGCTGCGGTACGGCGTAGGCGTTGATCTGCTGGTCCCTCGGGTTCTCCTGCGGGTAGGCGACCGCGGTGACGCCGGTGATTCTCCCGTTCTTCAGCGTGACGCGGACCTGGACGGGGCCGTAGCGGGTCTGGGCGGACTCGCCGGTGAGGGTCTCGGTTCCCGTCGCCGCCGATCCGCTCGATCCTTTGGATCCCTCCGACGCGCTGGAGTCACCGGTCGGCGCGGGAGCGGCCGCCACCCCGGCGACGGTCGGCGTCGTGTGCGGCTTCAGCGACAGCAGCAGCACCATGCCGGAGACGGTCGCGGCGCTCGCCAGCGCGATGCGGCGCAGCGGGCGGTTCTTCTTCAACGTGTGCAAGACGACCTCACAGCTCGAAGGACTCGTGGTGGATGCGGCGGTCCGGCACCCGGGCGGCCCGCAGCAGCTCGTACAGGTCGCGCGCGAACCCGTGCGGGCCGCACAGGTAGACGTCGTGGGCGTCCAGATCGGGCACGGCCGCGCACAGGGAGCGGGCCGTGAGGTCGGGGCGCCGGCCGTGCGGGCCGTTGAGCGCGTAGAGCACCTTCGCCCCGCGCCACGCTGCGACGGCCTCCAGCTCGCCGCCCAGGGCGAGGTCCTCGGCCGTGCGGGCGCGGTAGAGGAGGGTGACGTCGCCGGGTAGCGTCTCGAACAGGGCGCGCAGCGGGGTGATGCCGACGCCGCCCGCGATCAGCAGGGACTTCTGCGCGGTTCGCCGGTCCGCCGTCAGCGCCCCGTAGGGGCCCTCCGCCCACACACGGGTGCCCGGCCGCAGCAGAGCGACCGCGGCACTGTGGTCGCCGAGCGCCTTGACGGTGATGCGCAGCAGGTCCGGGCGCGGCGGCGCCGACAGGGAGTACGGGGTGGACGTCCAGCACATGCCCTCGGTGAGGAACCGCCAGCGCAGGAACTGCCCCGGCCGCGCCTTCATCTCGTCGAGCCGCCGACCACGCAGAACCACGGAGTACACGCCCGGCGCCTCCCTGTGCACGGAGTCGACCCGCAGCCGGTGACGCAGGTTGAGCCGTACCGGGGCCAGGATGCGGAACCACCCCACCAGGGCCGCGACGCCCAGGTAGAGCACATACCAGGCGGCCTGGGCCGGCCGGTCGCCGGTGAAGTCGGACCCCAGGGCGAGCTGGTGACCGAAGGAGAGGAAGACCGCGGCGTACGTGAGCAGGTGCACGTAGTACCAGAACTCGTGACTGACCCGACGGCGTACCGGGCCGGCCGAGACGATCCCGACCGCGAACAGGATGACGGCGCCGGCGGTCGCCTTGAGCATCTCCGGACAGTCCAGGACCACGGTGAGCGCCTCGACCAGGAACGAGGAGCCGTCCTGCGTGGCGTACCCGAGCAGGATCAGCACGACGTGCGCCACGAGCAGACAGATGGTGTAGCGGCCCGCCATCGCGTGCCAGCGCGTCACCCGGTCCGCCCCGATCCGCCGCTCCAGGAGCGGGACGCGGGCCACCAGACCGACGAGGACGGCGCAGGCGTAACCGCACAGCAGTCCGGCGATCCGCCCGGCGCCCGTCAGCCAGCCGGCCGCGCCCACGACCGAACCCGTGTCGTGCCACCACAGGGCGATCACGGAGGCGGCCCCGCCCCACACAACGGCGAGCACAAGGCCGATGGGGGAGCGCCGTGGGGCGGGGGGCGCGGGGGCGATCCTCCGCGGCGCGTGCACCGTTGTCATCCGCATCTCCCTTCGGCTGTCGGTGACGGTCCTGTGCCGTCCGGGACGACACTGTGCTGTCCCAACCTGTGAGCCCGCTCTCAGCGTCCGGTCGGAGACGCGGCTCCGCCGCAGGTGGGAAGGGCCGCCCGGTCGAGCACGGCGAGTCGGCGACACGGCGGAATCAGAGCGAACTCAGAGGTCCGTGAAGCCACCTGGGCCCCTGCGAGGCCGCATCCTGGTACCTGAGATGAACACTCAGCGCCCCCGCGGCCACGGCCGCCCCGCACTGACCCGGACCGACGGCTCCCCGCTCCGGGTCCTCGTCGTCGACGACGACCCCGACCTCGCGGAGGTCCTCTCCGGCGCACTGCGCTACGAGGGCTGGGAGGTCCGCACAGCCGGTGACGGCGTCTCGGCCGTCACCGAGGCACGCGCACTGCTGCCCGACGCCGTCGTCCTCGACGTCATGCTCCCGGACACCGACGGCTTCGCCGTGCTCCGCTCGTTGCACGCCGTCCGCCCGGACGTGTGCGTGCTCTTCCTGACCGCGAAGGACGCCGTCGAGGACCGCATCGCGGGCATCACCGCGGGCGGAGACGACTACGTGACGAAACCGTTCAGTCTGGAGGAGGTCGTCGCCCGCCTGCGCGGACTGCTGCGCCGCGCCGGCATGGCCCGGCAGACGCAGGACGGGCCGCGGCTCACCGTCGGCGACCTCGTGATGGACGAGGAGGCCCGCGAGGTGGTCCGCGGCGGAGAACTGATCGAGCTGTCTCCGACGGAGTTCGAACTGCTGCGCCTGCTCATGCGCAACCCGCGACGGGTGCTCAGCAAGGCGCAGATCCTCGATCGCGTGTGGTCCTACGACTTCGGCGGGCAGGCCCACGTGGTCGAGCTCTACATCTCCTACCTGCGCAAGAAGGTGGACGCGGACCGCCCACCCATGATCCACACCGTGCGGGGAGCCGGATACGTGCTCAAGCCGGTGGGCCGGTGAGGAGGGGGTGGTGGCCTCCGCGCCTGCCCTGGCCGCACACGCTGCGAGCGCGGCTCACCGCTGGCCTCGTCGTGCTGCTCGCGGTCAGCTGCGCGGCCGTCGGGGTGGCGGCGGCGGTGGAGTTGAACGGCTTTCTCACCGGCCGTCTCGACCAGCAGTTGCGCGAGGCGGGCGTGCGGTTCCCCGCGAGCCTGGAGCACGGTGGGACGCTGCCGTCGGACCTCCCCCAGTCTCGGAAGGACTCGACCGGGGCCGTCGGCGATGAGGACGGTGACGGTGACACCCGCCGTCAGACCGTCGGAACCTTCGGCGCCCGGTTGGTCGGCGACACGGTCACCAACGCCGCGCTGGTGGGCTCGCACACGGGCTCGGACGCGCGGAACGTCGCGCTCGGCGCCGCGGACCGGAGAACGCTCGCCGACGTGCCGGCCGACGGCCGGGGGCACACGATCGATCTCTCGGCGCTGGACGACTACCGGGTGATGGCGGTCAGGGGCAGGGACGGCGACGTCCTGATCATCGGGCTGCCCACGGAGCCCGTCGAGGCCGCTGTCCACCGGCTGGAACTGGTTGCCGCAGTCGTCTTCGGCGCGGCGCTGGCCGTCGCGGGCGTCGCTGGGGCCCTCTGGGTGCGCTGGTCCCTGCGCCCTCTCAGCCGGGTGGCCGCGACCGCCGCCCGGGTCAGTCGGCTGCCGCTGTCCAGCGGCGAGGTGGAACTCTGGCCGCGCGCGCCCGAGGCAGACCCTCGCAGTGAGGTCGGACGGGTCGCCGGCGCCTTCAACCTGATGCTCGGCCACGTCCAGGAGGCGTTGACCAAACGGCACGCGAGCGAGGCACGGCTGCGGAGTTTCGCCGCCGACGCCAGCCACGAGCTGCGCACGCCCGTGGCGTCGGTCCGCGGCCACGCGGAACTGGCGCTGCTGCATCCGGGGCCGGTGCCGCGGAAGGTGGTGCGGGCCCTGGAACGCATCGAGGCCGAAGCGGCTCGCATGGGGGAGATGGTCGACGACTTGCTCCTCCTCGCCCGCCTCGATGCGGGTCGCCCCCTGGAGCGCCGTCCCGTCGACCTGACCCGCCTGGTCCTGGACGCCGTGACGGACGCGCAGGCGGCGGGCCCCGGACACCGATGGACGCTGGAGCTGTCCGAGGAGCCGGTGACGGTGCCGGGCGACGCCCACCGGCTCCAGCAGGTGCCGGCCAACCTGCTGGCCAACGCGCGCCTGCACACGCCCCCCGGCACCACGATCACCGTCTCGTTGGGGATCCGCGAGGGGACAGCCGTACTGAAGGTCCACGACGACGGCCCCGGCGTCGCCGCGGACGTCCAGCCCAGGGTCTTCGAACGCTTCACACATGGGGAGCGCCGCCATGCGGAGGGCACGGGCGCCGGCGCCGGCACGGGCGCCGGACTCGGCCTGTCGATCGTGGCTGCGGTGGCAGAGGCCCACGGCGGAAGCGTCACGCTTGAGAGCAGGCCGGGGGCGACCACCTTCACCGTGCGGCTCCGCGACGCCCACGGGTGATGAGACGCCGCTGCCTGCGGGCGCGGCACCGTGGCGCGCAGGGGCGGGAAGGACGTCACCCGCTTCTCGCGGATCCTGACTGCGCGGTGCACAGCTCGCTGCGGCCACTTCGCCGTATCTGTGTCGAAGTCCTTCCCGCCACCTCCATCAGCCGGGCTCCCTTCCTCGTGGCCACCGGAGCCGGCCTTCCTGCCTCACGGTCCGGTGGGTCACCGTCAGCGTCGCCCCGGTCCACTCACCTGGAGTGAGCCGAAGAGCCCACATCTGCCGGGACCTTCGTCCCCGCCTCCCGTGACCGGCCGACGGGTGGACCGAGGCACGACGGCTCAAGAACCGTTCGCCTGCCGTCCGCCGGGATCCGTCGGCGCGCCGGTGAGCTGCGGTGCGACGTCCACCACGCCCTCGACGGCGCGAACGAGGCGCACGGCGACCGAGATGAGCGAGGTGTCGCGGATGTGTCCGCGCAGGGTCACGACGCCCTCGTGCACGTTCACGTGGATGGCGTGCCCGAAGCCGGGGAACAGGTAGGACACCACCGTGCGGCGGACCTCCTCCTCTATCTCCTCGTCCGACCGCAGGAAGACCTTCAGCAGATCGGCACGACTGACGATGCCCTGGAGCATGCCGATGTCGTCGACCACCGGCAGCCGCTTGATGTGCCGGACAGCCATGATCCTCGCGGCCTGAGCGAGAGTGGCGTCCGGACGGACGGTGACGGCGGGCGTGCTCATGAGCTCCTCGGCCCGGGTCGCACCGGCCTTGGCGACATCGGCCAGTCGCTGTCGCTGCCGGGAGAGGCTCTGCTCCTCGTCGCGGAACTCCTCCTTGGGCAGCAGGTCGGCCTCGGACACGACACCGATGACGCGCCCCTCTCCCTCCAGCACCGGCATGGCGCTGACCTTCCACTGCTCCATGGTCCGCACGATCTCCTTGAAAGGCGCGTCGCGACCGACGGCCACGACCGTCCGGGTCATCACATCGCTCACGATGTGCGGAGTGCCGGTCATGTCCGACCACCTCGTCTCGAGTTCGTCAGGTCAGCGTTCGGTGGTGCTCATGTCCGGGCGGAACGGGGGGCGGGCGTCCGCCATCAGAGCGGCGTGACCGGCGACCCGCAGGACCCAGCGGTGGAGACCCGTGATCAGGTCGAACAGCTCCCGCTCACGTGGCCAGTCCGGCACGGCGTGGCCCCTCGTGCTCCGGCGCCGCGGAGGTGTCGTCCACCTGGTGGCTCAGCTCCGCCGAGACGTCGACCACCCCGTCCACGCCCTGACACAGACGTACGACGACCGGGACGAGCGACCTGCGCTCGACGGACCCCTTCAGCGACACCCGTCCGTCGACGACGCGCACGGTGACGGCGCCGGGAGCGATGCCGAGGGTGCGCACGAGCACCTCCCCGGAAATCTCCTCGCGGATGGCGCTGTCGCCCCGTAGGAAGACACGCAGCAGGTCGGCCCTGCTGACCAGGCCGACCAGCCGGTCGGTCTCGTCGACCACCGGCAGCCGTTTGACGTGGTGACGCTCCATGACCTGGGCCGCCTCCACCGCCGTCCACTGCGGCCTGGCCGTCACGGCCGGGCTGTTCATCAGTCCTTCGGCCGTCGTGGCCTCGGCCTTCGCACGGTCGGCGGCCTCAGGGCGCAGAACGGGCAGCAGGCCGGCCGGATCCAGCCGACCTGCTTCCTTGCGCAGCAGATCCGCCTCGGAGACCACCCCGATGACGCGTTCGGCGTCGTCCACGACCGGTACGGCGGTGACGTCGTGCTCGGCGAGCAGCTTGGCGATCTCCTTGAAGCCGGTGTCCCGGCGCACACTGACGACCGATGTGGTCATGAGGTCGCTCACCGTCCGGTGCCACATGACTCTCGCCTCCTCGTGTCGGTGTGCCGTCCATTCCCACCCTCCGCCTGACGCGCGGAGGCCGCATGGGCCGGTCGGCCCCAATCGTCGCGCGGATTCAGCCGCCCCTGGTGCGGCTGTCCTGCGAGCGGCGCAGTCTGGGCCGCCCCATCGCCGCGTACGTCCGTGAGGTCGCGGCGGCGGAGCCGGTCACCCAGGTCACCGTCCTGATCCCGGAGACGGAGACGGAGCCGGAGCGGCTGTGGCTGGGGGAGGCTGCTGCGAACCAGCGGGGCGCGGTCGTCGCCCACGCCGTGCGCAGGGAGACGGACGCGGGCATCTGCCGGCTGCGCTTCCGCCTGCCGTGAGAGCCGGTGCGGACGGGGGCCGTAAGAGCGCCGTCAAAGGTGCGGGGGCCGCCGTATGGGACTCGTCAACGGCCGACCGATTCCGGTCGGAGCCGGGGTTTCCTCTATCTGTCCGTTCTCTTCCGAACCACTTCCTGGGAGTTCGCGATGGCCGATGTGGCCTTCGTCGTCACCACGATCGCGCTGTTCGCGCTCGTGGCCTTCGTCGCCAAGGGGGTGACGAAGCTGTGACCGCCGAGAACGTCGTCGGCCTGATCGTGGCCGTCGCCCTGCTGGGCTATCTCGTCCTCGCCCTCATCTTCCCGGAGAGGTTCTGAGATCTGACATGGGTCCCGTACTCGCCGGCGTCCTCCAGCTGCTGGCACTCACAGGCGCCCTGGCGCTCTGCTACGTCCCCCTCGGCAACCACATGGCCAGGGTCTACTCCTCCGACCGGCACTGGCGGGTCGAGAAGTGGATCTACAAGGGCATCGGCGCCGACCCCGACATCGAGATGCGCTGGCCCGCGTACCTGCGCGGCGTCCTCGCCTTCTCAGCCGTCGGCGTGCTGTTCCTGTACCTGCTCCAGCGGCTCCAGGGCGTGCTGCCGGGCTCGTTGGGCTTCTCCTCGATCGACCCGGACCAGGCGTTCAACACCGCCGTCTCCTTCGTCACCAACACCAACTGGCAGTCGTACTACGGCGAGCAGGCCATGGGCCACGTCGTGCAGACGGTCGGGCTCGCGGTGCAGAACTTCGTCTCCGCCGCCGTCGGCATCGCGGTGGCGGTGGCGCTGGTGCGCGGCTTCGCCCGGTCCCGCACGGGTGAACTGGGCAACTTCTGGTCGGACATGGTGCGCGGTGTCACCCGCATCCTGCTGCCGGGCGCCTTCGTCGCGGCGATCGTCCTGGTGGCCTGCGGCGCCGTCCAGAACTTCTCCGGCATCCACGAGGTCGGCCAGTTCATGGGCGGCTCGCAGCAGTGGAACGGCGGCGCGGTGGCCTCGCAGGAGGCCGTCAAGGAGCTCGGCACCAACGGCGGCGGCTACTTCAACGCCAACAGCGCCCACCCCTTCGAGAACCCGACCCCCCTCACCAACCTCTTCGAGATCTTCCTGCTGCTGGTCATCCCGTTCTCCCTGACCCGCACGTTCGGTGTGATGGTCGGCAGCGTGAAGCAGGGGTACGCCCTCCTCGCCACCATGGCCACCGTCTGGATCGGCTTCACCGCCCTGATGATGTGGACCGAGTTCGCCCACCACGGCCCTGCGCTGCAGATCGCGGGCGGCGCGTACGAGGGCAAGGAGGTCCGCTTCGGCGTCGGCTCGTCCTCGATCTTCGGCGTCGCGACCACCCTCACCTCGACCGGCGCGGTGGACTCCTTCCACTCCTCCTTCACCGGCCTCGGCGGCGGCATCGCCATGCTCGGCATGATGCTCGGCGAGATCGCGCCCGGCGGCACCGGCTCCGGCCTCTACGGCATGCTGATCATGGCGATCATCGCGGTGTTCATCGCCGGTCTCATGGTCGGCCGCACGCCCGAGTACCTGGGCAAGAAGATCGGCACCCGCGAGATCAAGCTGGCCGCCTGCTACATCCTGATCACGCCGGCGCTGGTGCTCGTCCTCGCCGCCGCCGCGATGGCCCTGCCGACGCCGGCGCACTCCATGACCAACAGCGGCGCGCACGGCTTCTCCGAGATCCTCTACGCCTACACGTCCGCTGCGAACAACAACGGCTCGGCCTTCGCCGGACTGAACGCCGACACCCAGTGGTTCAACAGCACCCTGGGCCTGGCCATGGTCCTCGGCCGCTTCCTGCCGATGGTGTTCGTCCTGGCTCTGGCGGGTTCGCTGGCGGAACAGAAGCCCGTGCCGGTGACGGCGGGCACCCTGCGCACCGAGAAGCCGTTGTTCACGGGTCTGCTGGTGGGCGCGGTCCTGGTCATCACCGGCCTGACGTACTTCCCGGCCCTCGCGCTGGGCCCGCTGGCCGAAGGGCTGGCGTCATGACAACCGACGTGACGAAGCAAGAGGACGCGATGTCCACAGCCACCCCGATCAGGGCGCCGCACAGCGACGTGCCCACCGGGCACAGGCCCGTCGAGGGCCGCGTGGGCGCGGGCCTCTTCGACCCCAAGCAGCTCCTCAAGTCCCTCCCGGACGCCTTCCGCAAGCTCGACCCGCGAGTGATGGTCAAGTCACCCGTGATGTTCGTGGTGTGGATCGGGTCCGTCCTGACCACCGTCTTCTCCTTCAAGGACCCCGGCGACTGGTTCGGCTGGACCATCAGCGCCTGGCTGTGGCTGACCGTCGTCTTCGCCAACCTGGCCGAAGCGGTCGCCGAGGGCCGTGGCAAGGCGCAGGCCGACACCTTGCGCAAGGCCAAGACCGACACGGTGGCGCGACGGCTCGTCGGGGGCTCGGAGGAACAGGCGCCGGGCGCCGACCTGAAGATCGGTGACCTGGTCGTCTGCGAGGCGGGCGACGTCATCCCCGGTGACGGAGACGTCGTCGAGGGGGTCGCGTCCGTCGACGAGTCGGCGATCACCGGTGAGTCGGCGCCCGTCATCCGCGAGTCCGGCGGCGACCGCTCGGCCGTCACGGGCGGCACGAAGGTCCTCTCCGACCGGATCGTCATCAAGATCACGACGAAGCCGGGCGAGACCTTCATCGACCGGATGATCAACCTCGTCGAGGGCGCTTCACGGCAGAAGACGCCGAATGAGATCGCCCTCAACATCCTCCTCGCCTCGCTCACCGTCGTCTTCCTGCTGGCCTGCGCCACGCTGCCGCCGTTCGCGGACTACGCGGGCACGCATCTGACGATGGTCGTGCTGGTCGCCCTCCTGGTCTGCCTGATCCCGACGACGATCGGCGCCCTCCTCTCCGCGATCGGGATCGCCGGCATGGACCGGCTGGTGCAGCGCAACGTGCTGGCCATGTCCGGCCGCGCGGTCGAGGCCGCAGGTGACGTCTCGACCTTGCTGCTCGACAAGACAGGCACCATCACCCTCGGCAATCGCCAGGCGTCCGAGTTCGTGCCGGTGAGCGGTACGAGCGAGGCGGAGGTCGCCGACGCCGCCCAGCTCTCCTCGTTGGCCGACGAGACGCCCGAGGGCCGGTCCGTCGTCGTACTGGCGAAGGAGCGGTACGGACTGCGCGAGCGCGACCAGGGCGCGCTCAAGGGCGCCGAATGGATCGCCTTCACCGCCCAGACCCGGATGTCCGGCGTCGATGTCGACGGACGCAGGATCCGCAAGGGCGCGGCCGGTTCGGTCATCGCCTGGGTGAAGGAGCAGGGCGGCACGGTCGCCGAGGACGCGGACACGACGGCCGACCGGATCTCCGAAGCCGGCGGCACCCCGCTGCTGGTCGCCGTCGAGGACTCCGAAGGCGCCCGCGTCCTGGGCGTGATCCACCTCAAGGACGTCGTCAAGGAGGGCATGCGGGAGCGGTTCGACGAACTGCGTCGCATGGGCATCAAGACGGTCATGATCACCGGTGACAACCCGCTGACGGCCAGGGCCATCGCCGAGGAGGCGGGCGTCGACGACTTCCTCGCGGAGGCCACCCCCGAGGACAAGATGGCCCTCATCATGCGGGAACAGGCCGGCGGAAAGCTCGTCGCCATGACGGGTGACGGCACCAACGACGCCCCCGCGCTGGCCCAGGCCGACGTCGGCGTCGCGATGAACACCGGCACGTCGGCCGCCAAGGAGGCCGGCAATATGGTCGACCTCGACTCCAATCCGACCAAGCTGATCGAGATCGTCGAGATCGGCAAGCAACTCCTCATCACCCGGGGCGCGTTGACGACGTTCTCGATCGCCAACGACGTCGCGAAGTACTTCGCGATCATCCCGGCGCTGTTCGCGGCCGTCTACCCGGGCCTGGACAAGCTCAACATCATGGGCCTGGCCTCGCCTGACTCCGCCATCCTGTCGGCCGTGATCTTCAACGCGCTGATCATCGTCGCGCTGGTCCCGCTGTCCCTGAAGGGCGTGCAGTACCGGCCGGTCAGCGCCGACAAGATGCTGCGGCGCAACCTCACGATCTACGGAATCGGCGGCCTGATCGCGCCGTTCATCGGCATCAAGCTCATCGACCTGCTCATCTCCCTCATCCCCGGGATCGGCTGAAAGCCATGAACAACTCGGTAACCAACACCCTCCGGTTGCTCGGGGCGGGCCTGCGCGCCCTCCTCGTGCTGACCCTGGTGACAGGCGTCGTCTATCCGCTCGTCGTCACCGGCATCGCCCAGGGACTGTTCAGCGACAAGGCGAACGGTTCCGAGGTCAAGGCGGACGGCAAGGTCGTCGGCTCGTCGCTGATCGGCCAGTCGTACAACCTGCCGCTGAAGAAGGGCCGGCAGACCCCGGAGCCCGACCTGAAGTGGTTCCAGGGCCGCCCGCAGAACGGCCTCGGCAGCAACAGCGTCAACACCCGGTACAAGCTGATCCTGTCCGGCGCCACCAACCGGTCCGCCGACGACAAGGACCTGATCGACTGGGTGACCGCCGCCAAGGCCGCCGTCGTCAAGGACAACTCGACCGCCGACCACATGGTCAAGCCGTCCGAGGTCCCCGCCGACGCCGTCACCTCCTCCGGCTCCGGCCTGGACCCGGACATCTCCCCGGCGTACGCCGACCTCCAGGTCCACCGGGTCGCCGAGAAGAACGGCCTGTCCGCGGCCCGGGTCCAGAAGCTCGTGGACGACCACACCGACAGCCGCACACTCGGTTTCATCGGTGAGCCCAGGGTGAACGTCCTGGAGCTCAACATCGCGCTCAGGGAACTCCTGGCGAAGAGCTGACGGCGTTGCACGACCCGCAGAGGAGTCGGCGGTCCCGGAGCGACGGGTCCGCCTACTCCCGCAGTCATGAAGTCGGCACGGTCCGACGACGCACGGCAGGAAGGCGCACGCCCATGACACGGGTGCTGGTGGTGGAGGACGACCCACAGCTCGTACGGGCCCTCATCATCGATCTCCAGGCACGCCGGTACGGCGTCGACGCCGCCCCCGACGGCGCCACCGCGCTCCGGCTCGCGGCCCGGCGGAACTGCTGGCGGCCGTCGAGGACGGCGCCGACCCCCTCGACCACCTCGTCGGGGCCTCCTCGACATGTCCCGCCTGCAGACCGGCACCGTCATCCCGACCATCCGCGAGACCGACCTCGACGAGATGATCCCGATGGCGCTCGGCGGCGTCCCCGAGGACAGCGTCGAGCCGGACGTCCCGGAGACCCTGCCGACGGTCGACGTGGACCGGGGCCTGCTGGAGCGGGGTGAGGCTTCAGTGAGACGAACCCGATGACAGGCGCCGTGGGCCCGTCCGGTTCGTCCAACAGGCGCCGAACTGCGCGCCCAATCTCACGACTTGTGCATCGCCGTGGAACGAGAGCGAGGGGCAAGGCGATCTAGGCGTGCCCTTCCACTGTTTCGCACACTTGTGCCATTCTGTGTCTTTGGTCCGTGGGGCGAGGGTGGGGGATCTCTTGAGCGGACGCGGTTGGTTCAGTGGCCGGAAGTGGTTCAAGCAGGGGGTCGCTCTCGCCGAGCAGGGAAGGCTGGAGGATGCGCGTGACGCATACCTCCGTGCGGCGGAGTCGGGCAGCGTGAACGCTCAGTACAACCTTGCGCTCGTCTACGTAGATCTGGATGACCGGGACAACGCGATCTTGTGGTTCCGCCGGGCCGCCACCGCGGGGGACGCCGGCGCCATGCACAGTCTCGCCCTGCAACTCGCCGGTGGGGGCCGGAAGGTCACCGGCGAGGCGCTGCACTGGTATTCCGAGGCGTCCGTGCGCGGTCACGCGCCATCGCAGTACAACCTGGCTCTCCACTACCAGGCGACGGGTGAACTCTCCCTCGCCGAAAGCCACTTCGAGCGGGCGGCGAAGCAGGGGCACTTAGATGCGGAGGTGTCCCTGGCCGGGTTGTGGCTCGGCCGGGGTCGCAAGCGGGAATCCGGGGAGATCCTGCGCCGGGCAGCGGACAAGGGGCATCCCGGGGCACTCGACTTCATGGGCAAACTGGCCGAGGAGCGAGGTGACATCGAACAGGCCGCCGGGTTCTATGCGCGTTCCCACGCGGCGGGATTCAGCGGTGCGGCGGTGAATCTGGGACTGATGCACAAGAAGCAGCAGCGCGTGACGGAGGCCGAGGAGTGGCTCCGTAAGGCGGCCGACGCCGGGAACGTCGGCGGTATGTATGCCTTGGGTCATCTTCTCGTCGGTCTGGACCGGTTGGACGACGCCGTTGTCTGGTTTCGCGAGGCAGCCGATCGGGGGGACGCGCAGGCGCAACACGCGATACGGGTCATCGCCGCACGCGAAGAGGAATAGCCACCTTTCCCGACAGGGGGAGGCTCTGGCCGGCTCACCAGGGCACCGGGCCCTTGTCGTCGGTGAAGGCGCCGGTCGGGCCGTCGGGGCCGACGGTGGCCATCCGGACGGCGGCCACCGCGCCTTCGGCCGGCGTGCGGTGGCCGCGGTGGCCGTTCAGGTCGGTGGCGACGTAGCCGGGGCAGACGGCGTTGACCTTGATGCCCTCGGCCAGCAGGTCCCATGCGTATTGCAGAGTGAGCGCCGTCAACGCCGTCTTCGACGTGACGTACCCGGCGGAGACCGGCATCAGCGGCGGTCCGTCGGCGCCCTTCGGGTCCGCGTTGACGTTGAGCGAGCCCACCGAACTGGACACGTTGACGATCCGCGGCGAGGGCGATCGGCGCAGCGGCGGCAGCATCGCGTTGGTGACGGTGATCACCCCGAAGTAGTTGGTCTCGAAGACGGCGCGCAGGACGTCCAAGTCCGCCCCGCTCGGGCGTTGGTCGCCCAGGTCACTGCCCGGTGGGAAGCTGATGCCGGCGTTGTTGACCAGGGCGTCGAGCCTGCCGTAGCGGGCTTCGATCGCGGCGGCGGCCGCGGCGGCCGAGTCCGGGTCTGTCACGTCGAGCCTGACCGAAGTCGCATCGGCACCGCCTTCCCGCAGCTCGGCGGCGGCCTTCTGGCCGAGTTCGGCAGTACGGGCGCCGACGACGACGCTGTGGCCCAGGGCTCCGAGCTGGGCGGCGATCTGGCGGCCGATGCCCTTGTTCGCGCCGGTCACCAGGATGATCATGGTTTCGTTCATGCGTTCAGCACACCACCGCACCGAACGCGCAGGCCAACACCCGTGGAGTCTCGAACGATACCCTGCGGGTATGGATGTGCCGGAGACGCGTGAGCTCGCCTACTTCGTCGCTGTCGCCGAGGAGCTGCACTTCGGCCGCGCCGCACAGCGTCTGGGCATGACGCAGCCGCCGCTGTCCCGCGCCATCGCCCGGCTGGAGCGACGCATGGGCGTGCAGCTGCTGGAACGCACCAGCCGATCGGTGCGCCTCACCGGCGCCGGCCAGGTCTTCCTGACCGAGAGCCGCAAGGCGCTGGACGCGGTGACGGCGTCGGTCCGGCGTGCGCAACGGGCGGGACGGACCGATCCGAAGCTCACGCTGGCGATGAAGCCCAACGGGGATGCGGGACTGCTGGAGTCGATCCTTCGGCACTACCGTCGTGATCCGGACGCCGTCGACGTCGAGGTGATCGTCTGCGGCATCGGGGAGCAGGCTCCGATGCTGCGCGACGGCAGGGCCGACGTCGCGTTCCTGACCGCGCCCTACGACGATCTCGCGGGCTTCGACACCGAACCGCTGCTGACCCAGGGCCAGATGGCCGTGCTTCCCCGGGCCCACCGTCTCGCCGGCCGAGCGGCCCTGACGCTCGCCGACCTGTCCGGCGAACAGCAGCCCCGATGGCCCGGTGACGATGCGGACGCGGCCGATGGCCGTCTGCCCGAGGTGCGTGACATCTCGCAGGTGATGCAGTTGGTCGCTCTGGGCCAGGTGGTCGCGATCCTGCCCGAGTCGGTGCGCCAGCGCGCGTGGCCCGACGTGGCGTGCGTGCCGCTGCTCGACGCGCCGCCCACCGCGGTCGTCGTCGCCTGGCCGGAACGGACGACGTCACGGTCGGTGGCCGCGCTGATCCGCGCCAGTGTGGAAGCGGCGCAAGTGGAGGAAGCGGCGCAAGCGGGTTCACCCGGTCCGGAGTCCTCCGTCGACTGGCCACGCCGAGAAGTTCCCCAGGCGCCTCCTGGTGGGTGACGAGCCGCGTCGAGGACCTCTCTGAAGAGGAGATGTGGAAGCGGCTGCAGGACCCCGCGTACGCCGAAGTCATGCGTGTCGCTCAGGAGACACTCGACACCGAGCTCAGCGGTCGCGACCACGGACGCAGCAGTGCTCCCGTCAGGACGACCAGCTGATCACGACTCAACTCCGCTGAACGGACGGCTGGTTGGCTCAATGGCGGTGGCCGCGAAGCGCAGCGCCTTGTCTCAGGACATGTACGCGAGGAGTCCGATCTCCGGCTCCAGCGCTCCGGGCTGGCCGAGGGATCGGAAGTCCTCCTCGACCGCGGCCAGGTCGAGGACGCCGGCGCGCACGGCCCTGTACCGGACGAGCGACCACACGAAGACGTCCAGGTTCTCGTACTGCGTGTCGGCTTCTATGACCTGCTCCTCGTGGAACCACACCGCGACCCGGCCGTTGGTGAGGACGACGTAGTAGTTGCCGCCGCCGTCGCCGCCGAGGGACCACACGTCGTCATCGGACAGCCGGGTCGTGTAGTCGGAGTCGAGGATCTCGCAGTCGTTGGCCTCGAAGTCGAAGCCGTACGACGAGTCGGCCATGTCCAGGAAATCCGGCAGGGCTCCGGCTCGGACCTTGCGGTCGAGACTGGCCAGCGCGGTCGCGGCGCCGTGAGGGAGCCGAGCGAGGAACGGCTCCACCGGGCGCACCGGCTCGGAGAACTCCACCCGCGGTGCGTGGGGGAACCAGCGTGCGAGGTCGGTGTCCAGCTCGCGATCCACGTACCCGGTCAACTGGTCGACTGTGAGAGGCATGCGGGCAGGCTAACCGGCGGAGAGCGAGCGAAGCCCGCCGGCTCAGCGGTTAGGTGTGCGATTACGTGGTTGCACTGATTCCTGATGCGATCGGTGGGCGGTGAGAGCTCCTGGGCCGCGCGCTGGCAGTCAATGGGCCCCGTCCTGGACGACTGTGCCGGTGACAGGCCATGCCCCGCGTTCCAGGAGGTCGAGGACGAGTGCGGCGATGTTCCAGGCGTCGTCCTCGCCGCGGTGATGGCGTCCCTCGAGCGGCAGTCCGGCGATCTGCAGGGCGTGACTCATGCCGGGTTTCCTGCGCAGTCCGTGGGCCGCGGCGAATACGGCCTTGGCGTTGGTGTGGCTGCGCTCCGTCGGATAGCCGAAGGGGTAGGCCACCGCGTCGGCCTGGCTCTGCCGGGCGAACTGCCGACGGTCGTACTCGCCCCAACTCGTCCAGGGGCGCTCGCCGGCCCCGTGCTCCTCGACGAGGATCCGGCAGGCCTCGCCGAAGGTGACGCCCCGTTCCACCTCGGCTTGGGTCAGTCCGGTCAGTTCGGTGCAGAAGGCGCTCACCGTCGACCGGGTGGGTCGGACCAGCACACGGTGCCGGGATACGCGGCGCCGTGCCGCCGCGTCCACGACGGTGAGACCGATCTCGATGATCTCGTTCACGGAGCCGGGCGGCGGCTGTCCGTCCCAGCAGGTGGCTTCCACGTCGATGACGTTCAGTAGAGCGGATTCATGGTGCATGGGGCCGAGGGTAGGGACGCGAGCCCGGATGCGGCACCCGAATTTCTGCACGTCCACGCCGTCACGGCCGAGAGCGACCCGGCGGCGGCGTTCGCGGCGACGTCCCTGCGAGGACTACGCGCTCCGCCGCATGAGGTCGGAGAGCGCGAGCCGGGAGGGGACCCCGAGTTTGCGGTAGATGCGGGACAGGTGTGTCTCCACGGTGCGCGGGCTCAGGAAGAGCCGCTCGGCGATCTCCCGGGTGCGCAGAGTCGTCGCCGCGAGTTCGGCGATCTCCCGTTCGCGGTCGCTGAGCAGGCCGAGGGGGTGCGCGCCGAGGGCGTCCCCCGACAGCTCGGCACGCGCCGCGGCCACCCGTTCCTCGACCAGCAGTGCTCCATGGACGCGGGCGACCGCCTCGGCGGCGTCGAGGTGAGCGAGGGCAGCGGCCGGGCCGTGGGCCTCGTGGAGGGAGCGGGCGCCGGTCGCCAGCGTCCAGGCGTACTGCACGGGCATGTCGGCGGCCCGGAAGGTCTCCGCGGCCAGTTCGAAGAGCTTGGCTGCCGCGTCGTGCTCGCCGTCGCTCATGTGGAGTTGGGCACGGGCGCAGCGTACGTACGCCTTCTGGACGGGCAGTCCGAGTCGGTCGGCCTCCGCCTCGGCGGCCCGGACCAGCCGGTGGGCTTCCTCGCCGTCGCCGCCGTCCAGCGTGGCCGTGGCCAGCAGTGAGAGCAGGAAGGGCCGGGAGAAGGGGCGGACCTGCGGCAGTCGCTTCGCTGCCCCGCCCTCCAGCAGCGTGCGTCGGCATCCGGCGGCGTCACGGGAGAGCATTCGGGCCTGGGCCAGCAGGCCCGTCGCCGAGGCGGACCACCAGCCATGACCGGCCGGGGTGGCGCCCGCGGCCTCCTGCACGAGCGCGACGGCCTCGTCGGCGCACTCCCGGCCACGGGCCCAGACGAGGGCCGTCGCGCGGATCGCCTGCGCGAGGGTGACCGCGGGCCGGACGCCGAGGGCGCGGGCCAGGCTCTCCACCTTCCGGGCATGCCGCTCGGAGGCCTCGAGGCGGCCGGTCCACTGTTCGGCCATGGCGAGTCCCAGGAGCCGGTGCAGCAGGATGGGCCGCTGCGGACCCGAGTCGGCGGGCGCCAGCCCCCGGCCCAGGTGGCGGACCGCGTCCTCGAACCGCTCCAGGTACAGCTCGGCGCTGCCGAGCAGGGCGAGGGTCTCCGGTGTGCGGCCGGCGAGCGGGTCCGGAAGAGCGTCCACGAGCCGGGCACAGCGGGTGACCTCGTCGGCGGCCTCGTTCAGGTCTCCCGCATGGGTGGCGCACAGGGCGTTGAGGACCCGCAGGACGGTGCGATCGACCCCGTCCGCGTCACTCGGCGTCCGCGCGGCTTCCCGGAGCAGGTCGCGTGCCTGGTCGTGCGCACCGCTGAGGACGTGGACCAGGCCGTACTCGATGATCAGTTCCACGGCCTCGGCCGGCAGCGGATCGGGCAGCGGTCTGGGCAGCAGGCCGAGGGCGGCGCCCGTGATGGCCGCCGCCTCCGCGTACCGGCCGAGCTGCCGTTCGGCGTTCGCGCAGACGGCGTGGGCCTGGAGCCACCGCCGCTCGCCGGCAACCGCGCGCCCGTGCGCCAGCAGTTCGTGCGAGCGCGTGCGAGCCTCCTGCAGCCGGCCCGAGGCGATCAGCGCGCGGCAGCAGGCGAGTTCCAGGTCGGTCCGGCTGAGGGAACCCATTTCCCCGTCCGCCCCCTCCGCCTCGTCTGCCCCGTCGGGCAGGGACTCCAGGGCCGACCGGAGCCAGTGTGCCGCGGTCTGCGGATCTCGTGCGGCGATCTCCGCGGCGCCCTCGGCCAGCACTCGCGCGGCGAGAGCGGCGTCCGCGCCCAGCAGGTGCTCGGCGTGGCGGGCCCGTTCGCGGGCCCGGCCGCCGCGGCCGGTGATCAGTTCCAGGGCGCGGCGGTGTGCGCGCAGCCGGAAGGACACACCGGCTCTCTCGTGCGCGACATGGCCGACGACGGGATGGCGGAAGGCGAGGCCGCCCTTCCAGTCGGCCGAGCGCACCAGCTCCGTCCGCTCCAGTTCGGCGAGTGCGTCGAGGGTGCTGTCCAGCCCCAGCCCGGAGATCCGAGCGACGTCCTGCGGACGGAACGGGCTGCCGAGGACGGCCGCCGCCGAGGCCGTGGCGGCGGCCTTCGGGGTCAGCGCGTCGAGTTCGGCGATCAGCGGCTTCGCTTCGCGGAGCAGTCCGGCGGTGTCGGCGCCGGGGCGGTCGGGCCAGTGCGCGGGCTGCCAGTCCGCCGCGGCGAGCAGACGCAGGTAGCGCGGATTGCCCTCGGCGGCCGCGCACAACCGAGCCGCGTAATCCTGTAGTCCGGCCGGGGCGCCCGACTCGCGACTCACGGGCGTGCCCCAGCGGGCGAGCAGTGCGGTGACGGCCTCCGGGTCGAGTGGGCCCGGTTCGATCCGCGTGACGGCGCCGGCCCGTACCCCGTCCTCCAGCGCCTCCAGCACCTCGGGCGCCGTCTGCCCGGGGCGGTGGGCCAGGGCGAGCAGGAACGGGCCGGGCGCGACGGAACGGACCAGCCGCACGAGCACCGCGGCCGACTCCGGATCGCACCAGTGGACGTCGTCCAGCACCAGGACGCAGCCCGCCGCCCACTCACCGGGCCGGTCCCGGACCTCGTCGAACGGCTTCCCCTTGGCGCCGCCCGCCCCCGGGTGCGCCTGGCGTGCCTCCCAGGCGTCCCGCAACACCTGGAACGGCGTGGAGTCTCCGCGTACGGCGTGGGCACGGACGACCGGGACGCCCCGCTGTGCGGCGAGGGCTGCGAGTGCCGTGGCAAGGCGCGTCTTGCCCATGCCCGGCTCCGAGGCGATCTCCACGACCGAGCCCCGGCCGTCCCGGAACGCGTCAACGGTTCGCGCGAGCGAGGAAAGCTCGGCTTCCCGGCCTACCGGGCGCTCACCGACAGCCGGTGTCAGCTCTGCGGTCATGGGTGCCGTTCTCTCTCTTGCAGGGCCCTGTCGCAGCAACCGTACATAAGCAGAACCGGGCGACCGTCTTCGGTTTCCGAAGCAGTCGCCGCACGTGAGCGTCGATGCCGACGCTTCCGTCGTCCCACGGGTGCGGCGGTCAGGGACGGCCCCGGGTGGGTCAGTCCGCTTCGAGTGCGCCCAGGAGGAGGGTGATGACGCGGGTGGCGGCGGACCACTGCCCGGGGGTGAGGTCGGGACGGTCGTCGGCGACGGACGCCGGGACGGGGGCGTCCTCGATACGCCATGCCAGGTCGGAGACGAGGATGTCGGCGCCGGTGATCTTCAGCCCGGACCTCCCCCGCTCAGGGGCGTACGAGGGGCCCGGCACCGTGCCGTACTCCACGTGCTCGACGCAGGCGAGATTGTCGGGGGTCTCCGAGGCGGCTGTCAGCAGCGCCTTGCGGAATGCGGCGGTGACGTCGGCGGGGGCGGCCGTGGCGCCCCTGGCTCCCAGCAGCATCCGGACCAGGTCCTGAACGGTTCCGGTCGCGCGTACGGAGTCGTCCGTGTGGAAGAGGCAGTGACGCAGCGTCCCCTGGGAGAGCCGGGCGCCCGAGAAGTCGGCGGGGCCGTGGAAGGAGGCGCGTCCCTCGCGCACGTGGGGCAGGCTGAACGACGCGTCGCCGAAGGAGGCGCCCGCGAAGGTCGTGCTCCCGTGGAACTGCGTGCCGGTGAAGTCTGCGTGAGCCAGTCGGCATCCGCTCACGTCGAAGTCGATCAGCGTGGCTCCGGAGAGCCGTAGGCGCATGTCCTCCCAGGGCTGCCGGTCGGCGCGGGGACGCGTGCGGTCGGCGAGCAGCCGCTGAGCCGCCCGCCGTGTTCGCGCTTCCGCGAACTGGGAGGGGGTGAGGGCGAAGACGTCGGCGGTGACGCCGAACGCCAGGGGCGTCCGCAGATACGAGCAGACGGCGTCCACCACACGCTGCCTGAGCTGGGGCTCCGCGTCCCCGAGTTCACCGAGGATGCGCAGGCCGGCGAGGCGCACCTCGGGGTCGGGGTCGGCGAGCTGACCGTGGTAGGGCGCGACAGTCTCGTCGGGGGTCAGCAGCCCGTCGCTCCCGTCGTCGGTCCCCGGCATGGTCGTGGTCCAGCCGAGGGGCCAGACCTGTCCTTCGGCGTGGGCGGTGTCGGAGAGCCTGGCGCCGGCGAGGTCGGCCACGGGGTGCACGAGGTGGACCCGGCCACCGAAGACGGCCCGGTGGAACAGCGTCTCGCCGCCGAAGCGCGCCTTCCAGAACCAGGCGGCTCTGTCGAACCGTGCGCGAGCGAACGACACCCGGCCGTTGAAACGCGCTCCGTCGCCGCCTTCCTCCCAGTCCTGGTAGTCGCCCTCCAGTACGGCCAGGGGCCAGAGCGGGTCGTCCTCGCCCGGTTCGTCCCAGGCGACGGGGCGCCATGCCTCGGCCTCCTCCCACGCCGGGTCGTCCTCGGAAAGTTCGTCCTCGCCCCGGCCGAACCAGGCGATCCCCTGGAAGCGGGCGCCCGAGAAGTCGGCGGCCGCCCGGAACCTGGCACGTCCGAACACGGCCGTGTCGCCGAACCGGGCGCCGGCGAAACGCGCCTCGCCCTCGAAGACCGCCCTCTGGAACAGCGCCTCCCCGCTGAAACGCGCGCCGTCGAACACGCACGCGCCGCCGAAGTGCGCGTCGGCCAAGCGGGCCCGGCCGAGACGACCGCCGCTGAAGTCGACGTCCGGCAGTACGGCGCCGGTCAGATCGAGGTCGAGGCAGTCCTCGCAGTCGGCGCCGCACCCGGCATCCCATCCGGCGCCGAAGTCGGCACCGCCATCGCCATCGGCATCGTCCGCGGCACCGGCCGGGGTCTGGTCCGAGGCCGGATGCCGGCGCGCCAGAGCGGCGAGTGTCGCGACTGCCTCCGTCCGCAGGCCGACGGAACCGTCAGAGGCTTGCGCGACCGGGCTGCGCAGGAAGCGGCAGACGGCCTCGGCCACGCGCCGTCGCTGCGCGGTTTCCGTGAGCGCCAGTGTCTCCAACTCCCGCAACGCAGCGTGGTGGAGACTGCTGTCCGGTCCGGCCAAGCGGTCGGCGGCACGCTGAAACACCTCGGAGGCCTCCGGCCGCGTCCTGGTCACCGCCTGCCATCGGCTTCTTCGACGAGTTCGGCGCGGAGCCGGCTGCGGGTGCGCATGAGGATCTTCCCGAGCATGTTCTTGCCGGTCCCGGTCCTGCCGCGACCCCAATAGTGATCGGCGGTGGTGTCCTCGACGATCTCTTCGTCCCCGGTGGACAGCAGAACCTCACGGATGTCGCGATGGGCACGGAACTTGGTCGTGACCGCACGGCGCATCACGTCGTCCTTGACCCGCTCCCAGTCCCTCCGCAGCGGCTTGGAGGCGTCACGGCCCAGTTCGGCCGCCCGCAGTGGTGTGCGAGCACGCCGGACGAGCTCGGCGTGGCGCGTGCCCGCGAACTTCTGCGCCTGGAAGTAGTGCTCCGAAGTGGGCCACCACAACCCGTCGAGGTCGAAGCCGTGATCGGAGAAGTTCGAGAAGCATCCGTACGGGACCTCGTCGGCGCCGTAGAAGTAGATCGTCATCAGGTCCCTCCTCGCGGGAGTCATTGAACCCCGCATGGTGTCAGACCCATGCTCCTGAAGCCGCACCCGAGCCCCGGTGGCCGGTCACTCGGGCCGCGGGAGGCAGTGGCCGCCTCCGCTGTCCGCTGTGATCAGATGTCCCTGAGGGAAAGGGCATGGCGATGGACGAAGACGAGTGCCTCGACCGCTACGGTCTGCACCCCGTCGGCGTGGGGCTCGACGAGGTTCGCGAACTACTCGGAGGGCAGATCCGGCTGGAGCGGCAGGCTCAGGGACGCGGCGACACCGAGCTGATGAAGTTGTGCTGCGTTCAGCTGTTCAACGCCGGCGGTCTCGAGGACGTGCTGCTCATCTGGCAGGCCAAGTCCGCCAGCATGGACGCCGACTGCTCGATCGACGTCCAGTCGCTGTGCGGAAGCGGACTGGCCAGGACGAAGGCGCACCTGTTGTCGCAGGGTCTCCCCGAAGCCGAAGCGGCGCTTCAGCGGCTGCTCGACTGCGAGGAGGCCGGTGACTTCGAGGACTTCTCCGTCGAGGCGCACTCCGCCCAGTACGCCGTCTACTACACGCCGTGACGGACATGCGGTCGGGCGGGGAGTCGCCGCCTACCGCACGTCGTGAAGCCAGGACGCGAAGCCCGCGGACTCGACTTCGAAGCCTTCGTCACTCAGGTCGCCGAGGTCCGAGGAGAACACCGCGGAGTCCGGATCGTCGGCACGCAGGAGGAACCCGCGGCCGCCGCTGTCGTCGCCGACGAGAAGGAATCCCGGTGCGCACTGGGCGACTTCGTAGGTGGCGTTGCGTTCGCCGATGCACCCAGCCGAGTAGACGGTCACACCGGCATCGGTCGTCAAGCCGTCCGTGACCTTCCACAGCGCCACGAGCGGAGCGGGAAGGTCCAGCGCGATCTCGGCCCGAGCCCGCGCCACATCGGCCGACGTGGCCGCCGCCGAACCGGTGACCGACTCTGTCATGTCGACGCTGCTCCTCCACCCTTGACGGACTCGGCGGGCCCTGCGCGCCCCGGCTCGTCCCGGGACGCGAGCCCGGCCCCACCGCCGGCACCACGCTCGTCGCGACCCGACCTTACTGATCCCATGCGATGCGGGCCGGCCCCCGCCGGAGGGATCACCGTGACCGACGCCGTGGGTGCGCTTCACCGCGAGCCAGCAGGCGGAACCGGCTATGGTGCGCGGATGTCGTACCGACTCGACGCCGTCGTGGGTGACTTCGACCGCTTGCGAAGCTGGGCCGGAGGAGTGCCGGGGGCGGTGGTCGCCCCGCTCAGGCAACGTATGGGGCTGCTGCCCCTTTCCGCCGCGCTCCGCGGTGACCTGCCGGACATGCTGGGCGACCTCTCACAAGGTGGGCCGGTGGCCCATGTGCAAGCGGACTTCTGGGGCGGCGAGGGGGATCAGACCGCTGCCTTGTGGCGGGCCGGTGTGCGGGAATGGGGGCCGGTGCACACCTCCGAGTTCAGCGGTCCGCGGGAGGACTGGCCGATCAACGCGGCGCTCGCCCGGCTCGGTGTGGCTCCGGCGGGCCCCGGCGCGGCGGACCACCGCGATCTGTTCGTGGAAGTGGGCCTCGGCGAGGGGCGGGACGAGGAGGACTGGCGCCGGGCCGCTCTGCAGGCCTGCGACGTGGCCGACTACGACGATTGGCATGTGGGAGAGCAGGTCAAGCGCGAGCACGAGGAGCGAGCCGCAGCCGAGCGAGCCGTTTCCGAGCGGCTGCAGGGCATCCCGGCGCCCCTCGACGGCAGGGAGATCATGACGCTGCTCGGCCTGCCCCAAGGCCGGACGACGGGGGCGGCCATCCGCCACCTCCGGCAACTCCACCTCGACCGAGGCCCCCAGTCCCGTGAGGAGGCCGAAGCCGCACTGCGCGCCTGGGCGGCGGAGCAGGGCTTGAACCCCGTCACCGCAGTGCCGGCGGACACGACGTCGCCGCACGTTCGCCGCCCGGCGTCCGCCGACGAGAACCTCGCCCGGGGATCCGGTCCGACCGAGTAGGGGCACGCCTCCGCCCCGTGCCCCGGCGGCGGGCAGTTCACAGAGCGCGGCTCTTCCCGACGCCGGACCCGGGGCCGGACCGCAGTCGCGCCGGCAGGGGGAGAGGATCGCGCAGCCTGGCCACGTGGCGCCGGTAGGCCCGCGCCTCGGCCGAGGCGTCCGGGACGGCGGCGAGGCGGTCGGGAAACATGACTCCTCCCCCATGCGGTCGGGTGCTCGTCCCGAACCGGTTCCCGTGCAGACGGCCCGTCACCAGTCGGCCCGCGCGACGGTCGGCCTGGAACCAGACCTCGCGGCGGTTGCCGAACAGCACGACGCTCTCGCTGAGATCGCGTACGTCGGTGAACACGTCGAAATCCCAGTCGCCCGGGACTCCCTGCGAGGCGTGGCGCCCACGCAAGCGGTGCATGAACCGGGGCAGGTCGACCGTCGCGCCGAAGGGAATCACCGCGTCGGCGTAGGGCTCGCCGGCGAGGAAGTGGATCTTGAACGCCAAGCCGTACAGCCGCCCGTGCACCTTCTTCTTGACGTACAGGGAGAACGTGTCCGAGTCGTCAAGGCTCCAGCGGTCCACGGCCCGGACCCGCCGGCTCAGGTGCTCGAACGACAGCGTCCGGCTGTCCACCAGCAGGCCGGGGATCCGTTCTACCGAGCCGTGCAGCAGATAGAGGCACATCAGGTCCACGGGGTGCGTGTCGTGTGCCAGCCGCGTGAAGAAGCCATCGGAAAAGCCGTCCCGCAAAGGTGTCTCCAGTCGAGTGCGCCTGATCGGCGGTTCGCCTGATCGGCGGTTCGGTTCGGTTCGTTCGGTGCTGGTCCCGGTGCGGAGACCGTGCCGGCGCCAAGGCTCCCACCGCCGGGTGCGGGCCGGCCGCCGGGGGTACCCGCATCGCCTCCGCGTGATCGGCGGGAAGCGGTCGTGTCGCCCTGCCGTGGGAATCCGCAGGTCAGCGGCGCAGGCGGTGGAGAACGTCCCGGACTGACGGGGGGTCAGGTCGACTCGGGGGGAAGTGTGCCGGAAGTCCGCGTTGCCGTGGTGTGTGCCGTATCACGCGCATCTGATGCCGCCCAAGTTGTCTGAGTCACAGCGGAAATGTCCATTTAGCCTCCATGCTCGAGACACACAGCGACTCCCGAAGCGGAGCCCCTCGGCATGGGCGCGAAGTTCCGAAGTGGCCCATGGCGCCGTCCTCGTGACGTTCCTCCTCGTTCCCCTCGAAAGGGTGCCCACCATGGCCGCTTACCTCTGTCCCCCTGCCGTGATCCACGGCGAGCACACCGTGCAGACCAGCCAGATCGTGGCGGAGGTCCGCGACCGGCACCCGCACGCGCCGTGGGCGCCGCGGATCGACGGCATCGCCGCCGGCACCGGCATCGAGACCCGCGGCTGGATGCTGCCGCTGGAGACGGCCGTCGCACCCGGCGACGGCGGCGGCCTGCGGGCCTGCGGTGTCGGGGCCGCCCAAGAGGCGCTGTCCCGCGAGGGGTTCACCCCGCAGGACGTGGACCGCGTGACAGCCGCCCTCGAGTCGATACCCGTGCCGCAGACCGTCCAGGAGCGCACCGCGCCGGCCTGGGAGGCGGTGCAGTCCTACGGGGAGCGCGCGGCCCGCGGAGCCCTGCAGATCGCCGGACTGGACGCCGCCGACGTCGACTGCCTGATCACCAGTCACTCCACCACCCCGGCGCTGCCCGGTCTCGACGTCGCCCTGGCCAACAGGCTCCAGCTCCGCAGCGACGCGATGCTGCTGCCCGCCACGCAGTGGGCCTGTGTCGCGGGAACCCGCTCCCTGGCGCTGGCGGCGGATCTCGTGGCCGCGGACCCCGACCGGGTGGTGCTGGTGGTGATCTCGGAGGCGCTGAGCACGACGTACCAGCCCGCGGACGACACCCTGGAGTCCCTGATCGTCCGGCTGCTGTTCGCGGACACCGCGGTCGCCGCGGTGGTCACGGGCCGCCCGAGGCCCGAATCGGCGCTGCGGCTCGACGCCGCCTGGCACCACACCCTGCCCGGCACCCAGGACCTGCACCGCTTGGAGACGCGGGCGGACGGCGCCCACTTCGTGATGGACCGGCGCGGGCCGCGCGCCGTGCAGGACACGGTCACCGCGATGTGGGAGTGGCTGCGCCTCCGCTACGAGGACGCCCCAGACGCCTGGCACCCCGACGTGCTGCTCGCGCACCCCGGCGGGACCCGCGTACTGGAGTACATGGAGCAGACGATGCCCGACAGCTGGCCGACGGGTCTGCTGGACTACAGCCGGGCCAGCTACACCACCGGCAACCGCGGAGGCGCCGCCGTGTTCGACATCCTGAGGCGTGCGCACGACGCCGGTCAGAAGTCGGGCGACCGCGCTGTCCTGTACGCGGCGGCGCCGGGCCTCACTGCCACCGCGTTGGAAGGGGAGTGGCTGTAGGGAGCAGCCCGCCCGTGCCCCCGGTACGAGCCGCATCGCCTCCCGGTCTCACGCCTCCAGGTCCCCCCCCCGGCCCCACGCCTCCAGGCCGCCCGGTCTCACCCCCGTCCCACCGCCCCGGCCCCGCCGCTCCGGCCCGCCCGCCCCCGGCGCCTCGCCGCCGCCGCTCGCGCCCCCGGTGTCGTGTCACCGCGAGACTTCCGCCCAGACCACCTTGCCGGTGTCCGTCCACCGGACCCCCCACCTGGTGGTGAGCCGGTGCACGATGTGCAGTCCGCGCCCGCCGTCGTCGAGCAGGCCGCCCCTGCTCAGACGCGGCCTGCCGTTGCCGGTGTCGCCCACCTCGCACAGCAGGCCGTGACCGGCCCTGATCAGCCGCACGGTGACGGGGCCCGCGGCGAACCGCACCGCGTTCGTGACGAGCTCGCCGACCAACAGCGTCACGTCGTCCCGGACGTCGTCCCGGGTGTGCCACTGGCGCAGCAGGGTGTCGACGTGCGTGCGGGCCCGGACGGGCGCGTCGTCGCGGGCGGGCAGCCGCCAGGTCGCGGTGTCCTCCTTGCGGTAGCCGATCGTGCGCACGAGCAGCAGAGTCACGTCGTCGCGCCGCCGTACGGGCGCCAGCGTGGCGACGATGTGCCGGGCGGCCTGCTGCAGGGCGTCCCAGGGGTGCACCGCGGACATGGTGGCGGCCAGTCTGTCGATCCCCTCGTCGATCGACAGGGCCGGGTCCTCCACCAGGCCGTCGGTGTAGAGGGCGAGCAGAGAACCCGGCGGTGCGTCGAAGGTGTGGACGTCGAACGGCTCCCGCAGCGCGAACTCGGCGCCGAGGCCCGGATGAGGGGTGACCGCGAGCGGGCCCGCCCGGCCGTCCGGAAGCACCATGACCGGGGGGAGATGACCGGCGCTGGCGAGCGTCACCCGGTGACTGACCGGGTCGTAGAGGGCGATGCAACAGGTGGAGCCGAGGGCGCTGTAGCCGGCCGCAAGCCCGGAATCCGCGTCGTCCAGCAGGGTCACGGTCTCGTCCAGGTGCTCCAGCACCTCGTCGGGGGCCAGTCCCGCGGACAGCAGGGCGCGGGCCTCCATGCTCAGCTGGCCCATGGTCGCCGCGGCCCCCAGACCGTGCCCCACGACGTCTCCGACCACCAGCGCGGTACGCCCGTCGGGCAGCGGGAAGCTGTTCACCCAGTCGCCGCCGACGCCCGCGCTGTCCGGGGTGGCGGGCTGGTAGACGCTGGCGATCTCCATGGTGTGGCCGCTCCTGCGGGGCAGCAGCCGGCGCTGCAGCGCCAGCACCTGGGTGTGCTCGCGGTGGTGCTGACGGGCCAGGTCGACGTGGTGGGCGGTCCTGGCCACCAGTTCCTGCAGGTCGAAGAGCTCGCTGTCGCGGAAGGGGCTGTCCGCCCGCCGCCAGACCTCCGCCACGCCCAGCACGACGGGCGGCGTGCCGTCCAGCACCAGCGGTATGCACGCCACGCTCGCCGACCTGTCGCCGGGGACCAGGGCGCGGATCACCCGGGGACTGCCGAGCAGCCGCTCGACCGCCTCCCGGTCCGGTATGACGATGGCCTGCGGCGCGTCGTCCCGTCGCACCGCCTGCGCCAGGAGGCGGCTCGCGTCGTTCGGGAGATCGTCGCCGGGGGTCGTGTAACCCGCGGGCCACACCCGGTCCGGCACCAGGGCCGCCCGCCGCAGCCGGATGCGTCCCTGAGCGTGCTCGGTGACTCCCTCACCCGTCCACACCGCGAAGTCGAGGTCGACGGCGGCCACGTCTCCCCACGCCAGCAGGGACTCCGCCAGTGACTGCGCCGTCTCGCCGATGTCGAGGGAGGTGCCGATCGCGGTCTCGGCGGCGTACAGATGCAGCCGCCTGGCCATGGCGATCAGGGAGACGGTCAGGCCCTCCTGGGGCGCCGCCGCGGGCAGGATGCTCATGGAGACCACCAGCTCCGACCCGTCGCCGCGCCGCAGACGCTGGATCCGGGCGACGTGCGCCTCGCCGATCTCCAGGACCTGCCGCAGCCGCCGGGTGACCGTGGGCACGTCACCGGGCGGCAGGAGATCGGCGAAGGGGCTCCCGATCACGGCGTCCAGACCCCTGAACACGGCGGCGTCCAGATTGCAGCGGGTGATCCGCAGCTCCCTGTCCAGGTTGACCACGCCGAGGATCTGGTCGTGAGGGTCGGCTGCCGGCTCGTCGGGCGGGCGCGGCCCGGCGGCGCGGCCGCCCTCAGTGCCTGCGGGGCCCGCTGCCGCTGCCGGCCCTCCGCGCGGGGAGTAGCGTCCCAGGGCGCGGCTGAGCAGGTCGAACGGGGATGAGGACGAGGACGACGGCGTGCAGTCCATGCTGCTCTCTCGGCATTCCCCGGCCCAGCGCCGGGTGTGTTACTCGGACCCGTGCGACGGGGCCCCGAGATCCCTGACCGCACACCTCATTGAATAACACCGGGCGTCGCTTCGCCCACACCAGCGGATCGCGTGACGGACACGGAGGGTGAGGAGCACCGGCGGGCGACGGGCCCGGCGCGGCCCGGTGCTTTTGCCGACGGCTTGGCGGCCGGCGCTCAGGCGGGCTTGCGCCACACCGAGACGTGCTTGCCGGAGTCCTGGGTGAACGGCGACCCGTCCCAGTCGGCGACGCGGCGCTCCAGCTCGAGCCCGGCGATCCGGGCCATCAGGTCGAGCTCGGCCGGCCAGGCGTACCGGTGCCGTGAGGCGTCCCGGCGGTAGCGGCCGTCGTCGCCGTCGCGGGTGAGGTGGTGGGAGACGAGGATCTGCTCGACGAGGTCGAAGGTGTCGAAGCCGAGATGCCGCTCGGACACGTCGAACGGCGCCGCGACCTGGCCGGGCGGCAGGAACCGCAGCGGGGGCACGCCCAGCTCGACGACGAATCGGCCGCCGGGCTCCAGATGGCGGGCGGCGTTGCAAAAGCATGCGACCTGCTCGTCCTGCGTGAGCAGGTTCGTGATGGTGTTGTAGACCAGATAGACCAGGGTGAACTCGCCGGCCACGACAGTGGTGGCCATGTCCCCGACGGTCACCGGGAGCGCGTCCTCGCCGATCTTGCGGCGCAGCTGCGCGGTCATGTGCTCGGACAGCTCGATGCCCGCGACCGGCACGCCGCGTTCTTGGAGCGGGACGCCGACGCGTCCGGTCCCGATGGCGAACTCCAGCGCCCGGCCCCGGCCGGCGAGCTCGGCGAGGAAGGCGAGCGTGGGTCCCAGCACGGCGGCCGAGGACATCGTGGTCTCCTCGGCGTCGTAGCGGTCGGCGGTCGCTCGCGTCCATACCTCACTGCTCGTCATGAGCCGCCACTCTGTCGGGCGTCGGGGGATGCTGTCGACGGCTTTTCCGCCCTTGCGGAGAAGGAGGGAAAGCGCTTTCCGGATGTATCGGACGCCGAGGGCCGCCCTCGTGGATCTCGGCCTGTCCGCCGTCTTGACGAGTTCATTGCCATCCTCAAGCATGCCCAGAGCGCGAGTCCTTCTGTTCGGTTCTGTTCGGCTCTGTGTTGTGAAAGGGAGTGCTGTGTCTCCTCGGCATCGCATCGTCCGGGCGCTGGCGCCCGCGGTTCCCCTGGCGCTCGGCGCGAGTCTCATGGCCGCCCCCGCGGCGAGCGCCGATCCGGCGCCGCTGAGCGCGGTCACCGTGCGCATCGACCCGTCCTACCGGCAGCAGGAGTTCGAGGGCTGGGGCACCAGCCTCGTCTGGTTCGCCAACGCCACGGGCCGCTACCCCGACCCGATCCGACGGCGCCTGGTGGACATGCTGTTCGGTGCGGACGGCCTCGGCCTGACCATCGCCCGGTACAACATCGGCGGCGGCAACGCTCCGGACGTCCGCACGGACTACATGAAGCCGGGCGCCACCATGGAGGGCTTCTGGAAGGCCCCCGCCGGGACCACCCGGCGCGACGTCGACTGGTGGGATCCGAACGACCCCGACCACTGGAACGCGGACGCAGACGCCGGCCAGCGCTGGTGGGTGGACCAGATCAAGGACAAGGTCAGCCACTGGGAGGCCTTCAGCAACTCGCCGCCCTGGTTCCAGACGGTCAGCGGATACGTCTCCGGGGGCTTCGACGCGAGCACCGACCAGATCCGCGCCGATCGCGTCGACGACTTCGCCGCGTACCTCACCGGGGCGACCGACCGACTGGAGCAGGCCCACGGCATCGCGTTCGACACGATCGACCCGCTCAACGAGCCCAACACGCCCTACTGGGGAACCCAGATCGGCGCGGACGGCCGGCCCACGGGCGGACGCCAGGAGGGCGCCCACGCGGGCCCGGAACTCCAGCAGAAGGTGATCCTCGCACTCGACAAGGCCCTGCGCGGCGCGAGGACGAAGGCGCGGGTCTCCGCGATGGACGAGACCAACCCCACTGTCTTCACCCAGAACTGGAACGCCTACGGCGCTCCCGCCCGCGCCGCCGTCGACCAGCTCAACGTGCACACCTACGGCACGGGCATGCGCACCAGCGCGCGGGACATCGCCAAGGGCGCCGACAAGAAGCTGTGGATGAGCGAGGTCGAGGGCACCTGGGGCGTCGGCACCGACTTCACCGGCATGGAGCCGGGGCTCGGCATGGCCACCCGGATGGTCGAGGACATGCGTGAACTGGAGCCCTCCGCCTGGGTGTTCTGGCAGCCGATCGAGGACGCCGTCCCGCAGGCCGCGGCGGGCAAGAACTGGGGCAGCATCCACGTGCCGTTCAACTGCACGGCCGAGGACACCCTGCAGACCTGCCCGATCCGCACCAACTCCAAGTTCCACACCATCCGCAACTTCACCCACTACATCCGTCCGGGCGATCACTTCGTGAAGGCCGACGATCCGTCGAGCGTCGCGGCGGTGCAGAGGTCCGGCCGTACGGCGACCGTCGTGCACGTCAACGGCGGCGCCTCCGCACGCGCGGTGACCCTCGACCTCTCCCGCTTCGGCAGGATCGCGCCGGGGGCCGCCGTCACGCCCGTGGTGACCAGCGCCGACGGCGCCCTGGTACGAGGCGCGCCGGTCCACGTGAGCGACCGGACGGCCACGCTCGTCGTTCCCGCCAAGTCGGTCACGACCTTCCTCGTCGACGGGGTCGGCGGCGTGGCGCGCGACGCCGCGCTCGTCCAGCCGGGGCACGTCTACCGGCTCCAGGGGACGCAGAGCGGGAAGTCGCTCACGCCGTCGGACGCCGGCGACGGCGTCGTGCTGCGCACCGACGCCGCCGACAGCGCACAACAGCTCTGGTCCGTACGCAAGTTGACCCACGGCATCGGCAACCGTGAACGCTACGCCCTCGCCCGCGCAGGGACCGGCGAACTGCTCACCGTGCGCGACGACCAGGCCGTTCTGGAGAAGCCGCAGAAGGGCGGGGTCGCCGAAGCGGCACAGTGGATCATGTCGACGACCGGCGACGGCGCCTGGACGTTCGTCAACGCCGCAACCGGCCGGCTGCTCGACGTCGCCGGACAGTCGACCGCGGACGGGGCCAGGGTGTCCACCTACACCCCGACCTCCGCGGCGAACCAGCGCTGGTCCGTGATCGACGAAACCGTTCTGCGCACCGAACCCGCCGACGCGTTCACCGTGCCGGGGCTGCGGCCGGAACTGCCGAAGACGGTGACGCCGGTGTTCCGCGACGGCGCCCGCGGCGCGCTCCCCGTCGTGTGGAGGCTTCCCGCCGACCGCACGTGGCGGGCCCCCGGGACGGTGCGGGTCGCCGGCGAGGCGACCGACCCCCTCGGCCGCAGGCTGCCCGCGGTCGCCGTCGTCACCGTCGACACGATCTCCTCGACCCTCGCGGGCCGCGCCAAGACCTACGTCGGCGGCACGCCGGGCCTCCCGGCCACCGTCGTCGGCGTCGGCCGCCACGGCGGCCGGGTCGACCTGCCGGTGACCTGGGACCCGGCTGCCGACGGGTCGTTCGACACCGCCGGGGTCGTCGCCGTGCGGGGCGTCGCCCGGATCGTCGGCGGCGGCACGGTCGACGCGACGGCGCGGGTGCAGGTCACGGAACCCGTGCAGACCAACATCGCCGCGGACGACGGCGTCCTCGTCGCGGCCACGTTCACCGAGAGCGGGTACTCCGCGGAGCGCCTGCGCAACGGCAACCTGTCCGAGAAGGCCTGGTCCAACTGGAAACCGGGGACCGCGAAGAACCCCTCCGACACGATCACGTTCACCCTGCCCCGGGCACGTGACCTGACCCGGATCGTCACGCACTTCTACCGGGACGGGAGCAGCGCCTCGTTCCCCGAGACGCTGAAGGTGCAGGTCCGGGCGGCCGCTACGGGGGAGTGGACCGACGCGGGCGGCCCCGTCGCGGTCGGCGTGGAGGGCACGCCGGTGGTCGACGTCCCGGTGGCGGCGAAGGCGGCGTCCGCAGTGCGGGTCGTCATGGCGGCGCGCCCGGGCGGCTACATCACCGCCGGTGAGATCGAGGTGTTCGCCAAGGCCCCGGGAGTCGCCTCGGACGCGGGCGTCGCGTCGGTCGAGGTGTCGGGCACGCCGATCGCGTCGTTCGACCCGGAGACCGCCGACTACCGGGTCGTCACCCGCGTCCCGAGCCGCAGCCGGGTCACGGCGACGGCCCGCGACCCCTACGCGAAGGTCGCCGTCGTGTATCGCGACGAGCCCGGCGGACGGTCGGCGATCGTCACCGTGACCGGCGAGGACGGATCGCAGACCCGCACCTACCGGATCCGCCTCGTCCGACGCTGAGGCCGCGCCGGCCGTGCCTCATCCGGCAGTCGTCGGCCGGGTGCGACGTGCGTAGGCGCGAGCCGCGCGGGCGCGGTCGCCGCATCGGGTCGAGCACCAGTGGCGGCGTCCGTGCCGCAGCAGGTAGCGGGTGCAGGGGGCGGAGCCGCACGCGGTGAGGCGTGCGGCGTCCGCTCCGGTGAGCAGATCGGCTGCGTCGGCGGCGAGGGCCGCGAGGGCGTGGTCCAGGATCCGGTCGGTGGGGTGCGGGGTCGCGCGGGAGAAGCCGCCGTCCTCGTCCCACCGCAGGAGCGGGGCGGCCGGCGCCCGGGTGAGGGCGTCGTTCACGGCGGACAGGGCGGCGGGCGGGGCCGGAAGCGCGGCGACGCGCGCGGCGAGCAGGGCCCGGACCTGCTCCCGCAGGGAGCGCAGTCGCCCGGAGCAGCTCTCCTGCAGTCCGGCGTCCGCCGGTGCGAGGCCGTGCTCCGCGAGCCACCGGTCGGCCCCGGCCGGTGTGCCGAGACGGTCGGCGAACCGGCCGCCGGTCAGCGCGACGGTGCTGTTGACGAGGGCGAGCGCCGGGTACTGCTCCTCGCCCGGCGCGGGCGGCGCGGCCGGCTCGGTGTCCGCGGACATATCCATGAGTCTCATGGTACGGCTTGCCGTCATCCGTGAGAAACGGCTAGAGTTTCTCACGGATACAGTCGTCTCATCCGTGAGGTGTTTGCCGTGACTTCTTCTGTCGAGACCGTCGAGCCGTTTCCCGTCCGCGTATTCGGCGGCCCGACCGCCCTCTTCGAGTACGGCGGCCTGCGCATCCTCACCGACCCCACCTTCGACGACCCCGGCGACTATCCGACGCCGGGAAGGCCGATGCTCACCAAGACGGCGCCCTCCCGCGGCGGCCCCGCCGATCTCGGCCCCGTCGACGTGGTCCTGCTCTCGCACGACCAGCACGCCGACAACCTCGACCGCTCCGGCCGCGCCCTCCTCGCCGACGTGCCGCTCACCCTCACCACCCCGGCGGGCGCCGAGCGCCTCGGCGACCGCGCCAGGGGTCTGGCCGACTGGGAGTCCGTCGCGCTGGACCGGCCCGGCGGCGGAGTCGTCACCGTGACCGGCGTCCCGGCCGTCCACGGTCCCGGCCCGCGCGAGGAGATCGAGCCGATCTCCGGACAGGTCGTCGGCTTCGTGCTGACCGGGCAGGGGCTGCCCACCGTGTACGTCAGCGGCGACAACGCCTCCCTGGACGCGGTCCGGGAGACGGCCGCGCGGTTCGGGCCGGTGGGCACCGCCGTCCTCTTCGCCGGCGCGCCCCGCATCGCCGGCCTCTACGACGGAGCGGCCCTCGTCCTGGACAGCGCCCAGGCCGCCGAGGCCGCGCGGATCCTCGGCGCACGCCGCGTGGTCCCGGTCCACTACGACAGCTGGTCCCACTTCACCGAGGGCGGCGAGGAGCTGCGGGACGCCTTCGCGGCCGCCGGGCTGGCCGACCGTCTGGACTGGGGGAGCGCAAGCCGTCCGGCGGACCGGCGGTGACGCGCCGCCGGTGTGTCCGGGGGCGGACGCCCCTGGACGTACTGGTCGTCTCCTAGGCGGCCGCCTTCGCGGCGGCTGCCTTGCCCTTGGCGACGGCCTCCTCGTGAGCCCTGGCCTTCGAGGCCTCGGCCAGCGGGATCAGCTCGGCCATGGCGGGATTGGAGTGCGCGGCGGTGAGCTCGGGGACGATGAACTCGACCGTCATGCCGAGCATGTCGCCCAGGACCGCCTGCAGGTAGTTCTGCACGTACTCGTAGCCCTCGCGCGGAGTGCCCGGGGCGTAGGAGCCGCCGCGGCTGGCCACCACGTAGACCGGCGTGCCCCGCACCGACGACTGCTCGGCAGGCGCGGTGCGGCCCATGAGGATCACCTGGTCGAGCCAGGTCTTCAGCGTCGAGGGGACCGTGAAGTTGAGCATCGGCGCGCCGATCAGCACGGCGTCCGCGTTCTCCAGCTGCTCGATCAGCTCCTGCCGCGGAGCGAAGGCCGCGGCCTGCTCGTCGGTGCGGTCGGCGGGAGCGGAGTACCCGGCAGAGGCGGTGAGGGCGTCCAGGTGCGGCACCGGGTCGTCTGCCAGGTCCCGGTAGATCACGGCGCCGTCCGGGTGCTGTTCCTCCCATGCCCGGCGGAAGGCCGCCGTGACCGAACGCGAGGTGGAGGCGGACTCGGGGAAGAGCGATGAATCGAGGTGCAGAAGCGTGGCCATGAGAAGTCTCCAGGGCAAGGGGACGGCATGACAGGACGTCGGTAAGGAGCTGCCGTTCCGTGTGTACCTATTGATAGCACAGCACCTTACTTTTTTTCAGCTACTAGGAAGGCTGCCGTACACTTCCGGCATGGACGAATCGGCCACGGAGCCCTGCAAGACGGTGGACGGCGGGATCACGCGCGTCTTCGTCCTGCTCGGCAAGCGCTGGACCGGCCTGATCGTGGCCGTGCTGATGGAGCGTCCGGTGCACTTCGCCGACCTGCGGCGGGCCATCCCGGGCATCAGCGAGCGCATGCTGTCGGACCGGCTGACCGAGCTGGGCGCCGCCGGGCTCGTGGTGCGCGAGGTGGACGCGGGGCCGCCGCTGCGCGTGGCGTACCGGCTGACCGAGGCCGGCGCCGCCCTCGGGCCGGCTCTGGCGGAGCTACGGGACTGGGCGGAGCGGTATCTGCCGGAGGGGCGGCACGGATCATGCCGCGGCGCGGCGACCGGCGTACCGGGGGAGTGAGCCCGCCGACGGCGGCGCGGCGCCGGCGACCCGCGTGATGCGAGGCCGGCTCCACTGCGGAGCCCGTGGGTCAGCCCGTGACGGGGGTGCGGATGGCGGCGATGTCGAACTGCAGGCGCACCTTCTCGCTCACCATGGCGCCGCCCTCCGCCAGACGCGCGTTGTACGTCAGGCCCCAGGCGGAACGGTCGATCGTGGTGGTGCCGTCGAAGCCCGCGCGCTCGTAGCCGAACGGGTCGACGACGTGGCCGAGGTAGGTGAGCTCGAGGACCACGGGCCGTGTCACGTTCCTGATGGTGAGGTCCCCGGTCATGCGATAGACGTCGGGGCCCGCGAGCTGTACGGCGGTGCTGGTGAAACTCATCCGCGGATAGGCCGCCGCGTCCAGGAAGTCACGGCCCGTCAGGTGGGCGTCCCGTTGCTCCACGCCGGTGTCGACGCTGGCGGTGGCCAGCACGATCTCGGCGCGCGAGCGGGCCGGGTCGCGGCCGTCGAAGTAGAGGCGGCTCTCGTACCGGGTGAAGGCCCCGCGCACCGTGGTCACCAGGGCGTGCCGGACCGAGAATCCGACACGGCTGTGCGCGGGGTCGATCATCCACTCGCCGGTCAGCGCGGCCAGCGCGGGATCCGGCCGGCCCCCGGAGTCGCCGGGGGTGAACTCGGCCGGATCGGCGGGCAGTCGGGCGGCGGCGGAGGGCGCCGAACGCCGAAGGGCGGCTCCGCGGGTGAACAGGTTCATGATTCACGTGGTTACTGCACGGGCTGACGCCGCTGCAAGCCCGTGCCGAGAGCGCCGCCGGTCCGAATGCGTACCGAAGGGTTCATAGACGGCCATCGTCGGCCGGGGCGCTACAACATCCACACACGGCCGTCACCGAACGGGAAGGGCCCGACCGGACTCCACGGGCCGCGGTCCGGCGTGCGCGTGGCGGGTCCCGGTCGGGACGTGCGGTGACGGGCCGCGGTCGGGGTGCGGACTACTGCGTGTAGAACGTGGCGTCGGCCCGGTCGGTCGCCGTGCCGGGAGTCTGGACGTACAGCAGGTAGTTGTAGTGGCGGATGTAGCGGCCCGGGAGGTTGTACGACTCGTAGGACACGCCCGCGGAGTCCGCGAGGCCGGCCTGGGCGGTGAAGGAGGCGTCGCCGGCGAACAGCGCCGTCCCGTCGTTCTTCTCCACCCACACCTCGTTGTTCCTGTGGCGCAGGAAGTAACCGGGGAAGTTCGCCGACTCCAGGGAGACGGTGCCCGTGCCGGCGAGACCGGCGACGACCCGGAACTGCGAGTCGGCCAGCGGCGCGACGTTCGCCTCGATCTTGGCGCGGTACTCCCAGTGCCGGACGAACCGGTCGGGGAAGTTGTACGAGGACAGCCGGATCGGGGTGAGGCCGTCGGCGACCGGGATGCCGAAGTCCGGCGTGCCGTCCGCCTTCCAGTAGATCTTCTGGACGCGGGTGCGGCGGTTGGGGTCGTTGAGCGGGGAACCGCTGATGTTCTTGTAGCTGCGGTCGTGGTACACGAGGATGTCGGACGTGCCGTCCTCGGAGACCGTGAACTGGTTGTGCCCGGGGCCGTACTGGCTGGTGGCGGCGTTGCTGGCGAAGACCGGGCCCGTGGACTTGGCCCAGGACGAGGCGCTGAGCAGGTCGGCCGAGGCGGACGCGGTCAGCATGCCCATGCAGTAGTTGGCGTCGGTGGCGCTGGCCGAGAAGGTCATGAAGACCTTGCCGCCCCGCTGGATCACGGCCGGGCCCTCGTTGACCGTCTCCCCTCCGGCGGTCTCCCACGAGGCGGTCGGCCGGCTGATCATCACCGGGGCGCCGGTGATGGTCCAGGGGTCGGACATCTGGGCGAGGTAGATGTTGGTGCCGGGGCCGACGGCCGGGTCGTTCTGCGCCCAGGCGAGGTAACGGGCGCCGTTGACGGTGAAGGTCGTCGCGTCCAGGGAGAAGGTGTTGAGCGGCAGGGCGATGCGCCCCTTCTCCGTCCAGGTCCCCGTGATCGGGTTCGCGGCGGTGCACTGAAGGACGTAGGGCCGGATGTTCCAGATGTTCTCGGCGTCCCCGGCGGCGAAGTAGACGTACCACGCGCCGTCGATGACGTGGATCTCCGGGGCCCAGATGTGCGCGCCCATCGCACCGGTGGCGTGCTTGGTCCAGATGGTCGTCTCGGCGGCCGAGGACAGCCCCTGGATGGTGGTGGCGCGGCGGAGCACGATGCGGTCGTACGCCGGCACCGTGGCGGTGAAGTAGTAGAAGCCGTCGGTGTGCTTGTAGATGTGCGGGTCGGCCCGCTGCTCGGCGACGGTGTTCGTGTAGGTCACACCGGGTGACGCGGGCGCGGCGGCGTGAGCGGTACCGGCCGAGACGCCCGTGACGGTGGCGGCGGCCGAGCCGGCGATCATGCCGAGGACCGTTCGGCGGCTGAGCTCAGGTGTCACGGAGTACTCCCTCTGGTGCGGGTGCGGGTGCGGGTGCGGGTGCGGAGGCTGCGGGAATGCCGCCCCTCGCCATGGCCGGTATGTCGAACAGCGTTCGTAAACTCGGCCAAAAGATAGGTTCTGCACTTGCCCCGGTCAACACTTCCGTCACAGGGGTCGCGTGCGCCTCCCGTGACTTCGCCGTGCCGAAGGGGGCGAAGGGGGCGTCAGGCGACCGGCATGCGTTCGACGAAGTGCTCCAGGTCCTCCGGCGTCGGCCGCAGCAGGCCGTCGCGCAGCGCGAGGGCCGTGGCCTCGGCGCGTGAGGCGCTGCCCGTCTTGCGGAGCAGGTGCTCGACGTGACTGTGCACGGTGCGCGGGGACAGGAACAGGGCCTGGGCGATGGCCTGGTTGGTCTGTCCGCGGGCGGCCCGGGTGAGGACCTCGAGCTCGCGCGGGCTCAGGCCGTACGGCAACTCGGTGGGCGTCTCGGTCACGAGAACCGCGTCCCTGGTCAGCGGCGACCCCGCGGTGCTCCGGCTCAGCACCACGCGCCGCCACTCACGGCCCACGGGCCACAGTGCCCGCAGCCGCCGGCCGCCCGCGGCTGTGAACGCCCCGACCAGACAGGCGAACGCGGCGTCCGCCAGCACCTCGGCCGGCTCACGGCCGGGCAGGTCGATGACGCCCGCCGCCGTGACCAGGCTCGCGCCCGCGCCGGACGGCAGGTCGCCCGCGTCGCCGGTGTGCGCGACCGGGTCGGCGAGGGCGCCCAGCGCCGGCAGTACCGAGGAGAGCAGCCGCCGTGCGTCCGTGTCGTACGCGCCGGAGCCCTCGACGGACAGGTTGATCAGGCCGACCAGGCGCCCGCGATGGCGCAGGGCCCCGGTCAGCGCGTCCCGGAAGCCGGCCGGGCGGACCCGCTCGGCGTAGAACCAGCCGTTGCGGAACCGCTGTCCGCCGGACGTCGTGTCCTCCGCGTCCTCGGTGATGGACGGGGGCAGCGCCTGCCGGACGACGTTCGTGTACCAGGGGGTCGAGGTGAACTCGGCGGCCAGCGACTCGGACGTCCCGGCCGGGTAGCCGATGCCCGCGAGCTGGACGTGCACACCGGTGCGGGGGTCGATCGCCAGCAGGGTCGCCGCGTCGAGGGGCAGGGCACGCCCGAGTTCGTCCAGGGCCTGGGCGCAGGCCGAGGCGGTGTCCCGTTCACGGGTGAGCATGCCGATGCGGGCGGCCGCCGCGAGCTGCTGGTGGCTGATCATGGCGGGCCTCCGGGAACCCACGACAAGTGTCGTTTGGTCCCTAACGGTATGGCTCTTCGGGCGGTCCGACAAGCGGTTCGCCGTTTCGTGACCGAAGTGCGTCGGCGACCGCCCGCTGTCCGGGCCGGTCGGTATTTGTACGGATGGCGGCGCGGGTCGCCCGGGTCTTTCCTGTTCGGCACAGCCCGACGCCCGATGCCAGCGAGGCCGGGCCGCGACCCGCGGAGAGCGCCGCCATGAACAGATTCCCGTCCCCGCCCCCCTCCTCGCGCCGGCAGTTCCTCGGCCTGTCCGGCGGGACCCTCGCCGCCGCCCTGCTGGGCGCCGCGGGCTGCTCGGCGCCGGGCGGGGGCGCGAGCTCCGCACAGGCCGCGGGGGCGTCGGGCGCCGGAGCGAAGACCCTCACGAAGATCGGTCTGGACTACCCGTTCACGCAGATCCCGCTCTACTCGTCGCTCGTCAAGCTCTCCACCGGCGCCGGGAAGAAGCGCGGCGTCTCCCTGGTGACCACCAACGACGCCGCGAACGCCGACGCCCAGGCCGGCAACCTGCGCACCTGGGTCGCCCAGAAGATCCCCGCCATCGTGTCGTTCCCGATGGTCTTCGAGGCGACCGAGTCGATCGCGAAGGCCGCGATGGACGCCGGCCTGATCTGGGTCACCTACGGAGGGTCGCTGGAACACCAGAGCGCCGACATCCAGTTCAACTTCCTCAAGGGCGGCACCCTCCTAGGCGAGGCCGCCGCCAAGTGGGCCCAGGAGCAGCTCGGCGGCAAGGGGAAGATCGCCTTCCTCACCGACGACACCATCCAGCTCGGCCGCGAGCGGACCAAGGGCATGATCGACGCCTTCACCAAGGCCGCGCCCGGCATCGACGTCGTCGCCCGGGAGCAGGCCATCGACCCCGACACCGGCCTGTCGAAGACCCGCGCGGTGCTCGCCAAGCACCCCGACCTCAACCTCGTCCTCGGGGTCACGGACGCCGCCGCGTACGGCGCGTACAAGGCGCTCCAGCAGACGGGCCGCGCCACGACCGACGCCAAGACCTTCGTCGGCGGCCAGGACGGCGCAGCCCCCTCCCTGCTGGCGATCAAGCAGGGCACCTTCTACCGGGCGTCGGCCGCCCTCGCGCCGCAGGACATCGCCGACGCCGTCGTCGACGTGCCCCTCGCCGTCGCCGCCGGGAAGGCGAACCCGAGCGCCCAGGTGCCGATCGCCCTCGTCGGGCCGGGCGACGCCGCGCGCATCGACGCCCTCCTCGCCCAGAACGTCTAGGCACGGCCGGCATGACCGAACCCACGCTCCGCATCCGCGGCCTCGGCAAGTCGTTCGGCGGAGTGCGCGCCCTCGACGGGGTTGACCTCACCGTCCCGGCGGGGCAGGTGCACGCACTCCTCGGACACAACGGCGCCGGCAAGTCGACCCTGATCAAGTGCCTCGGCGGGGCCTACCCGCCGGACACCGGCACGATGGAGATCGACGGAACCGTCCACACGCGGCTCAGCCCGCGCGAGTCCATCGCCGCCGGAGTGGCGATCATCTTCCAGACGCTCAGCGTCGTCGACTCCCTCACGGTCGCCGAGAACATCTTCCTCGGCCAGGAGTGGACCCGGTACGGGACCGTCCACCGGCGCGCCCAGGAGGAGGTGGCGGCGGGCCTGCTGGAACGGGTCGCCGCCACCTGCTCACCGCGCGACCGGCTCGGCGAACTGTCCATGGGGCAACGGCAGTTGGTGGAGATCGCCAAGGCGCTCAGCCGCAGCGCCTCGGTGCTCGTCCTCGACGAGCCCACCGCCGCCCTGTCCGGGGCCGAGAGCGACGCCCTCGCAGCGCGCGTGGAACACCTGCGCGCCCAGGGCCTGGCCATCGTCTACGTCACCCATCTGCTCGCCGAGGTGGAACGCCTCGCGGACGCGGTGACGGTGCTGCGGGACGGCCGCGTCACCCATCGCTCCACGGTGGCGGGACGCACCCGGCGCGAGCTGGTCGAGGCCGTCGCCGGAGCCGCCTCCGCCCCGCACGGCCCGGCACAGCGGCCCGAGGCGCCCGGCGGGCCCGGCGAACGGGGCGACCGGCCCGGGACGACTCCGGCCGCGTCCGACGCCGCGCCGCGTCCGCGCCCGGGACGCCCCGGCTCGGCCCGCCTCACGGTGAAGGACCTGCGAGGACCGGGCTTCGGACCCGTGGACCTGCACGTCGCCGAGGGCGAGATCGTGGCGCTGTACGGCCTCATCGGAGCAGGCCGCACCCGCATCCTCGAGACCCTCTTCGGCAGCCGCCCCGCCGCGGGAGCACCGGCAGCCCGGTGCTGGCGCTGCGCGCCCAGACCGAGCCGCCCGCCGAGACCGCGGGGGAGCAGCCGGCCGGCGAC
>NZ_JBEPBI010000056.1:0-44654 GCF_040299045.1 Streptomyces sp. NPDC001027 | reverse complement strand
TCCACCAGCAGCGGCAGCGGCTCCGACGCGGTCACCAGCTCCCGCAGCGGAGACCGCGCCAGCACGGCGTCCACCTCCGGCGTCAACGCCGCGGCCAGCCGGGACACGGCCGGGCGGCTCTCGTCGCGCAGGGCCTCGACGGCGATCAGCAACGCCTTGCGCTCCGGGCCGTTCGGCACACCGCCCGCCGCCCGCTCGTAGAGCCGGGCCCCCTCTTCGAGGACCGACTCCGTGTCCGTCCCGGCGGGCACCTTCACACCGGCGTGGCGCCGCCACGTGGTGACGGGGTCCCCCCACGCCTCCACGGTGTACGTCCAGCGGCCGGTCGCGTCCGGGGTGACGTCCGCGCCCCAGCGGTCGGTGCCCGGGGCGAGTTCGCGCATCGGCGTCCACGGACCCGGCTCGCCCCGCGGATCCCGCAGTACGACGTTGGCCGCGACGGCGTCATGCCCTTCGCGGAACACGGTCGCCGAGACCTCGAACGTCTCGCCGACGACCGCCTTGGCCGGCCGGCGTCCCTGCTGGACCAGCGGACGGACGTCGAGGACGGGTATGCGACCGACGGCGGTGGGCGCGGTGGGCGCGGCGGGCGCGGTGGCCGTGTGGGCCGCTGTGGGCTCGGCGCGCTTCGCCGGCTTCGGGCTCCTGGACCCCTTGGCGTCCCTGGAGCTCTTGGAGTCCTTGGAGTCCTTGGGATTCTTGGGGTTCTTCGGTTCCTCGGAGTCCTGGGCGTCCCGGGCGTCCTTGGCGTCCTTCGAGGCCTTGGCGTCTTTGGAGGCCTTGAGGTCCCTGGCGTCCTTGGGGGTCTTCTTGGGGGGTGTCGAGGGGTGGTGCCTGGCCGGCATGACCGCTCCTGTCCGCATCAAGGGGGGTGGGCGGATGGATGTGGTGGGAGGTGGGTCCTGCGAGGGAGTACCGGAGGAGCCTTCCACCCTGTGCGGGTGAGCAATCCGGCCCGTTGTTAACTCCTCACGTCGATATCCGACTCGGTGCGCCGGCGTCGTCGGGCGCACCACTGGCACCCTCTCGCGCGGGGCGAAGCCCCACAAGGTGGCCCAGCGGAGTGAAAGCGGGATTTTCGGCCCTTCGCCGCAGGGCTCCGGCCAGCCCCCGGCAAGGCCGGCGTCGACGCCGGTACCGTCGTAGCAGACGTGGACGCACACTGCCGTGCGCCCATCAAGCGAACGCGCAACGCCGAGGTGGAATGTGAAGGCGATCCGTCGACTCACCGTCCGACCCCTCCTCCCCGAACCCCTCCTGCCGCTCAGCGACCTGGCCCGAAACCTGCGCTGGTCCTGGCATGCGGAGACCCGCGACCTCTTCCGTTCCGTCGACCCCGAGCGCTGGGCCCGCTCGGACGGCGACCCGGTGAGACTGCTCGGAGGCGTGCCGCCGGCACGCCTGCTCGAACTCGCCGAGGACCGTCGTTTCCTGCGCCGTCTCGCCGCGGCCGCCGGCGACCTCCACGACTACGTGAGCGGCGACCGCTGGTACCAGGCGCAGCCCTCCTCCGCCGGACTCCCGGCCGCCGTCGCCTACTTCTCGCCCGAGTTCGGCATCACGGCCGCACTGCCCCAGTACTCCGGCGGCCTGGGCATCCTCGCCGGCGACCATCTGAAGGCGGCCAGCGACCTGGGCGTGCCGTTGATCGGTGTGGGCCTGCTCTACCGGCACGGCTACTTCCGGCAGACCCTCTCGCGGGACGGCTGGCAGCAGGAGCACTACCCGGTCCTGGACCCCAACGAGCTGCCGGTGACCCTCCTCAAGGAGAAGGACGGCACGCCCGCCCGGGTCTCCCTCGCCCTCCCCGCGGGCAGGCAGCTGCACGCCCGCGTGTGGCTGGCGCAGGTCGGCCGGGTCCCGCTGCTGATGCTCGACTCCGACGTCGAGGAGAACGACCACGGCGAGCGCGGGGTGACCGACCGGCTCTACGGCGGCGGCAGCGAGCACCGGCTGCTGCAGGAGATGCTGCTCGGCATAGGGGGTGTCCGGGCGGTCCGCACGTACTGCCGGCTCACCGGTCACGCCGAGCCCGAGGTCTTCCACACCAACGAGGGTCACGCCGGCTTCCTCGGCCTGGAGCGCATCGCCGAACTCGGGGATGCGGGGCTGGACTTCGACTCGGCCCTGGAGGCCGTCCGGGCCGGGACCGTCTTCACCACGCACACGCCCGTCCCGGCCGGCATCGACCGCTTCGACCGGGACCTGGTCGCCCGGCACTTCGGCCCCGACGCCGAGCTGCCCCGCATGGACGTCGACCGCATCCTGCGGCTGGGCATGGAGACGTACCCCGGCGGCGAGCCGAACCTCTTCAACATGGCCGTCATGGGACTGCGGCTGGCGCAGCGCGCGAACGGGGTGTCGCTGCTGCACGGCCAGGTCAGCCGCGGGATGTTCGCCGGCCTGTGGCCCGGGTTCGACGCCGAGGAGGTGCCGATCACCTCCGTCACCAACGGCGTGCACGCCCCGACCTGGGTGGCCCCCGAGGTGCTGCGTCTCGGCGCCCGGCAGATCGGCGCCGAGCGCGCCGAGGACGCCCTCAGCGTCGGCGGCTCCGACCGCTGGGACTCCGTCGCCGACATCCCCGACCTGGACGTCTGGGAGCTGCGCCGCGAGCTGCGCGAGCAGCTGGTGCTGGAGGCGCGGCGGCGACTGCGCGCCTCGTGGCGTCAACGGGGGGCGGCGAGCGCCGAGTTGGGGTGGATCGACGGCGTCCTGGACCCGGACGTCCTCACCATCGGCTTCGCGCGCCGGGTCCCGTCGTACAAGCGCCTGACGCTGATGCTGCGGGACCCGGACCGGCTGACGGAGCTGCTGCTGCACCCGGAGCGGCCGATCCAGATCGTCGTCGCGGGCAAGGCGCATCCGGCGGACGACGGCGGGAAACGCCTGGTGCAGGAGCTCGTCCGGTTCACCGACGACCCGCGGGTCCGGCACCGCATCGTCTTCCTGCCCGACTACGGCATGGGCATGGCGCAGAAGCTGTACCCCGGCTGCGACATCTGGCTCAACAACCCGCTCCGCCCGCTGGAGGCCTGCGGCACGTCCGGCATGAAGGCCGCGCTCAACGGCTGCCTCAACCTGTCCGTCCTGGACGGCTGGTGGGACGAGTGGTTCCAGCCGGACTTCGGCTGGGCCATCCCCACGGCGGACGGCGTCGGAACCGACCCGGACCGCCGGGACGACATCGAGGCGGCGGCCCTCTACGACCTCCTGGAACAGCGCATCACGCCGCGCTTCTACGAGCGCGGGCGCGCGGGACTGCCCGACCGCTGGATCGAGATGGTCCGCCGGACCCTCACCCTGCTCGGCCCGAAGGTGCTGGCGGGACGCATGGTCCGCGAGTACGTGGAGCGGCTCTACACCCCGGCCGCCCACGCGCACCGGACGATGGCGCCCGGCACGGCGCGGGAACTCGCGGGCTGGAAGCAGCGGGTGCGCTCGGCCTGGCACGCCGTGGCGGTCGACCACGTGGAGACGTCGGCGGCCACCGTCACGGCCGAGCTCGGCACGACCCTCGCGCTGCGGGTGCGGGTGCGCCTCGGCGACCTGACCCCCGACGACGTCGAGGTGCAGGCCGTCTCGGGCCGGGTGGACGAGGAGGATCGCATCACGGACGCGGCCACGGTCCCGCTGAAACCGGCGGGCGGCCCGGACCTGGAGGGCAGGTGGGTCTACGAGGGCCCGCTGTCGCTGGACCGCACAGGCCCCTTCGGGTACACGGTCCGCATCCTCCCGGCTCATCGCCTGCTGGCGTCCGGCGCCGAACTCGGGCTGGTGGAGGCGCCGTCCGCGGAGGCGGTCGAGGGGGCGGGCGTCCTGCTGCGCTGACCCGACGCACGCGTTCCCGCGCAGGCGCCTCCGCCCGCCCGTCCGGTGCGAGCACCTCCGCCCGCCCGCCCCACACCCACCGCACCCGGTGGACGGGCGGGCGGGTGGACGGGGGGACGAGTGGCGGGCGGCGGAAATCTCTGGCCGGGTCACCGGCACGGCCGTTATGCTCCCCGCGATGACTACTCCTTCTGTCGACAGATCGGGGGACCCGTCCGCGCAAGGTGAGTGCTGATGACGACTCACCTCGCGAACGAGGACTCCCTGCTTTCCTTCTGGCCGCGCGTGCGCGAGTTCGCCGTGCCGGCCTCGATGATCGAGACCGCGACAGCGCGCCGCCGTGCCGGCGACTGGGCGGGGGCCTGCGCCGCCGCGGGCGTGGACGTCGATCTGGACCTGCGGACCCTGGCGAGTTCCCACGGCCGGGAGTTCGTCTCCCGGCTCCGCTCCGACCTGCGGCATCTGGCACCCGACCTGCTGCGCTGGCATCTGCCGAGAATCGCCCCCGACGGGCTGCTGCGGCCCGGTCTGACCGTCGCCCTCGCGCGGTACGACGGCGCGGGGCGAGGCGGGCGTCCGGTGCGTCTGGTGGTGCGGACGCCGCCCTCCTGGGCGGACGCGAGCCAGCGGATCAGCCTGACCGTTTGACATCCTCCCCCTCTTAAAAGAGGGGGATTCCAACCTATTTGGGTTGAGGTTCACGGGTGCTCGTACGGCCGGTGGCCGTTGTCACCCCTCCGGCACCGGCTGTTCGCCGGGGGCGGGGGATCCCGCCCTGTCCTGCCGCGACGTTGTGGCTTGCGTTGGTGTCCGCGTTACAGGTGAAGCCGCAGGAGGAACAGACGAACTCGGCTTGGCTCTTGCGCGAGTTCTTGTCGATCCACCCACAGGCACTGCACCGCAGAGACGTGTACGGGGCGGGCACGTCCTCGACCCGGCCGGGGGCTTTGTGTCCGGTGCGCTGACGCAGCAGGCCCCAGCCCTGGGCGAGGATGGCACGGTTGAGGCCGGCCTTCTGCGCCACGCCCCGGCCGGGCTGCTCCACACCGCCCTTCGCGGAGCGGGTCATGTTCTTGATGTTCAGCTTCTCGAAGCGGATCAGGTCGTAGGCGCGGGCGAGGAGGGTGCTGGTCTTCTCGCACCAGTCCTTGCGGCGGTTGGCCTCGCGGGCCTTGAGCTTCGCGACCTTCGCGTACGCGGCCTGCTTGCGCTCGCTGCCCTTGGGGGCGCGGGCTGCGCGCCGCTGGTGTTTGCGGATCTGCGCGCGTTCTCTGGCGGTGAGCTGCGGGCAGTTGAGCATCCGCCCGTCGGAGAGGGCGGCGGTGACGATCACGCCCCGGTCGATGCCGATGACCTTGCCGGCGCCGGGTGCGGGCGCCGGGTCGGGGACGACGGCGAACGCGGCGTGCCACTGCCCGTTGCGCAAGGTGACCCGGAACGTCTTGGCGTCCGGCAGCCTCGCACCCCTGCCCCGGGCGCTGAGGCGGAAGCGGACCCAGCCGCAGCCGGGCACCTTCACCTGCGCCCACCGCCCATTCAGCTTCCGCACCACGACCGAGCGGCCCATGACCTGCCGGCCGGTCTGCGCGTTCAGCTTCGGCGTGCCGTCCGCGTGGTACTCGGGCACGCGGTCGGTGCCGATGACACGGAAACCCTCATGCGCGAACCTCTTGCGCCAGGTCGGCTCACCGAAGCCGGACGTGAAACGCGCCTGCCTGGCCGCGGCGAAGTCCTTGAGCGCCTGCTGCTGCACGTCCGCGTTCCCCGCCGCCAGCCACTCGTTGGCGCGCCGGGCCTCGGTCAGCTGACGGCACTGCTCGGCAAACCCCGGCGCAGACCCGCGCCCCGGACTCCAGTACGCGTGCTGCTCCACCGCGAGGTTCCACACGTACCGTGCGTGCGCGCAGTGCAGCAGCATCCGCCGCTCCTGCTCACCCGTCGGGTACATCCGAAACCGTGCCATGCCGAGAACGTAGACCGCACGTTCCCCGCCCGCGCACCTCATCGATCACCATCACCCATCCGAGTGACCACACCGCACACCACCAGCCACCGGCGCCAGGTACCTCGACCCCCGTCGCCGCCATCCGCCCGTGGCCGCCCTCCACATCCCGGACGGCTACGCCGGATCGCCCTGACGGCGATCCGGCTACCCATGCCCCGCTCCGCGGGAGCGGGGCATTCACCCCGGCCCTGAAGGACCGGGCACCCTGCCCGAAAGCCAGGTGGAAGAGGTGGGCGGAGGAGGCCTTCCACCCGCCGCAGCCCTGGCGGGAACTGCTGGGCGCGGCGGTCCGCTCGGCGGCCTCGGGTCCGGGAGCGGGCGAGGACTACAGCTACGGCCGTCCCGCGCGCCGCTCGGCCTGCCTGCCCGGAGTCGTCCTGCCGAGCCTGCGACGCCGGCCGCCCCGGGTCTGCGTCGTCATCGACACGTCCGGTTCGGTCAGCGACGCCGAACTGGGCAGCGCGCTGCTGGAGGTGGCGGCCATCTCCCGTGCCGTGGGCGGTCGTCGCGACCTGGTCTCCGTGGTGCCGTGCGACGCGTCGGCCGGCACGGTGCACACCCTGTGCCGCGCGGAGGGCATCCCCCTGGTGGGCGGCGGCGGCACGGATCTGCGCACGGGCTTCGCCAAGGCCCTGCGGGCCGACCCCCGCCCCGACGCGATCGTCGTCCTCACCGACGGCCAGACGCCCTGGCCCGAGACCCGCCCGTCCTGCCGCACGGTGATCGGCCTGTTCCCCCGCAGCCGCACCGGCTACGACGAGACGAACCCCGACTACGTCCCCGACACCCCGCCCGCCTGGGCCCGGGTGGTGGAGATCGGCACGACGGGAGGCGGCCGCTGAGCACCCACGCCCGCCCCCAACTCCCTTGCCAGGCTGGGCCGTAGTGCACAGCGGAGCGCCTGGGTCCTGACCTTTCGTGACGAATGCGGCGTGATCATGTTCACTTCAGACGTGGGAAGTCTGTGAATCTCTTGTGCTTTTATCGGGGAATCATTTAGAACTTGCCCACTCGTGATCTTTTGGGTGGGGGGATTCCGTGCGTCCGGCACGTCCGCTTGTCATCGCCGTTGCCTTTGTCCTGGCCGTCATGGCCGGTACAGAGCAAGTCGCTGTCGCCGTAGGCGAGTCCACGTCCGTCGGATCGGCGGAGGCGCCTGACCAGCGCTGGGGGTCCGCCTCAGGACGCAGTCACGCCGCGTCCGCGAAGGCGACGGACGCCCCTGCGAAGGGCGGCCGTGACGGCGCCCTCGCCGGCCGGGGCGAATTGCCCGCCGAGCGGGCGGACGGTGTCACCCGGCTGCCCAGCACAGGCCGGACTCCCGAGCCGGGCCCGGTCGTCGAAGCGGACGCACCCGCAGCCCCCGCACCGCAGGGCTTCGACGCCAAGCGCAGCATGGAGGTGGCCACCGGGCGAGCGGAACGCGAGAAGACGTATCTCAACGCGGACGGGACCTACACGACCCGGTTCTTCACCGACCCGGTCAACTTCCGTCGGGGCGACGGCGCCTGGCAGCCCATCGACACGACGCTCGTGCCACAGGACACGTCGGGTCCCAGCACGATGAGTGCCGCCGAGGAAGGCTGGGAGACCGCTTCCACCGAGGCACAGATCCAGTTCGCCGGCACAGCCGACGCCGACCCCGTCGTACGGATGCAGGTCGACGAGGGCGTCTCGGTCGGCTACGGCGTGGACGACGCCCACCCCGTCACCGGGCAGGCCGACGACAGCACCCTGACCTACGACGACGTGCGCCACAACGCGGACCTGGAGCTCGCCGCGGGCAGCAACTCGGTCAAGGAGACCCTGGTCCTCAAGGACGCCGACGCGCCCACCGAATGGCGCTTCCCCTTGAAGCTCGAGGGTCTGACGGCCACCCTCGACGCCCAGAACAACTTGGTGTTCACGGATGCGGGCGGCACGGTACGCGCCTGGGCGCCGGCGGGCTGGATGCAGGACTCCAAGGCCGCGCCCAACTCCAATGAGGGCGCTGTCTCCTCCGCCGTGACCTACAGCCTCGAGGCGGAGGCCGGACGTCAAGTCCTGGTCGTCAAGCTCGACAAGGCGTGGCTGTCGGCGCCCGAGCGGGTGTTCCCGGTGCGTGTCGACCCGTCGGTGAAGTCTGTGTCGGCCACCTCCGGCACGTACGTCGAGTACCCCTACAACCAGAACTTCGCCTCCGACACCGTGCTGAAGGTGGGCACGTACGACGGGGGCAGCCACAAGGCATCGGCCTTCCTGCGCTTCACGGGGCTCGAGACCAGTCTGAAGAACGCCTGGGTGATCAGCGCCAACCTCGCGCTGTACAACACCTGGTCGCAGTCGTGCACCGCCCGGCCGGTGACCGTGCACCCGATCACGTCGAACTGGGCCGAGACCACGACGTCGAAATGGCCCGGACCGTCCACCGGCACCTCACTTGTCTCGAAGAGTTTCGCCCACGGCTGGCGACCCGCCGGAACCACCTCCTGGTCGTGCGGACCTGCCTGGGAGACCATCAAGCTCGGCTCGGCAGGCCGCAAGCTGGTCGATGACTGGACGCACGCGCGCAAGAAAAATTACGGCCTCGCGGTCAAGGCGTCGGCCACCGACTCCAAGAGCTGGAAGCAGTTCGGCTCCGACGACTACCCGGCCGGCAAGCCCAGCCTGGACGTCACCTGGACCAAGTACGGCGCCGCCTACTCGCTCGGTGACTTCACCGCGCCGGTCACCGCCACCACCGAGGGTGTGGAGAAGGTGACCGTCACCAACCAGGGCCAGACGACCTGGCCGGCGGGTGGCAACTACAAACTGCGTTACAACCTGTTCGACGCGGCGGGAAAGGAGATCACGGACAGCGCGAAGATCCGCTGGACGCCGATGCCGCAGGCGATCTCACCCGGCGAGTCCGTCACCCTCAACGCGAAGATCGCACCCCTGACACCCGCCACGTACACCGTGCAATGGACGATGGACGAGGTCGGCGTCAGTCGTTTCACCACAGCTGGCGTGCCTGGAGTGGCGATCAAGCTCTCCGCGGTGAACATACCGCCGCAGCTGACGGCGGAGTCCCCGGGCAGCGGCATCACCGTCGACACGCTCACCCCGACCCTGTGGGCCAAGGGAGCAGACGCGGACCGCTACCCGAAGGCCGCTCTGCAGTACTCGTTCGAGGTCTGCGAGACCGAGGGCAGCAATCTGCGCAAGAACTGCAGGGCGGGCACGCGCGGCGACGCACAGCAGTGGGCGGTGCCGTCAGGCTGGCTGTCCTGGGGCAAGACGTACGCGTGGTACGGGTACGCCTACGACGGGTCCGCCGCCTCGACCCGTCCCGGGGCGGCCCTGATGACCACCCAGGTGCCGCAGCCCGCCGTGACCAGCCACCTGGGCGGCGCGGACGAGGGCAAGGAGATCGGCACCCGGGAGGGCAACTACGTCACGGCCGCGACGGACGCGGCACTGAGCACCGTCGGCCCCGAACTGTCGTTGACCCGCACCTACAACTCCCTGGACCCACGTGGCGACGGCGCCTTCGGCACCGGCTGGTCCACGCGCTGGGACATGCAGCTGCGTGAGGAGACGACTTCGTCGTCCGTCCTCGTCACCCAGTCCGACGGTTCACAGGTGAGATTCGGCAAGAACGCCGACGGCGCCTACACAGGCCCGTCCGGAGGCTCGCTCACACTGGCCCGTCAGTCCACCGACTGGATCCTGCGGGAACGTTCCGGTGCCACCTATCGCTTCCTGTCGAGTGGCGTCCTCGCCCGGATCACCGATGCCGCGGGACGCAGCCAGAGCGTCGCCCATGAGACGGCGACCGGTGGCCCGGTGAAGAAGGTGACGGACGACCTGTCGGGCCGCTTCCTGGCCTTCGGCTGGACCGGCCGGCATGTCACCACGGTCACCACCAGTGCCGTCGATGCGACAACACCAGGTCTCACCTGGACCTACACCTACAGCGGCGATCAGTTGACACGGGTGTGCCCGCCGACCTCGACGACCAGGTGCACGGTGTACGAGTATGCCGCCGGCTCGCTCTACCGCAGCGGTGTTCTGGACTCGGCCCCCACCTCCTACTGGCGGCTCGGCGAGGCCGAAGGGTCCGTGGCCGCAAGCGAAGCCGTCTCGCGCACCGGTCTGAACGATGCCGTGCACCGTGACACCGAGCTGGGCACGGACTCCGCCCTCGCAGGGACCGCGGACACATCGGCCGGCTTCGACGGAGTCGACTCGGTCGTCGAACTGCCTGCGGACACCTTCAAGGCATCAGCGTTCCCCACGATCGAGCTGTGGTTCAGAACCAGCACCCCCTCGGGTGTCCTGGCGGGCTTCCACAATGCCGAGGTGGGAGAGAAGCCGGGTTCGTACCGGCCGGTGCTGAACATCGACGCCGCCGGCAAGCTGCGCGGCCAGTTCTTCCTGACCAGCCGCACCGTCACCCCCATCACCTCGGCGCAGCCCGTCACCGACGGCCGGTGGCACCACGTCGTGCTGACCGCCGCGGCCAACACGCAGAGCCTCTACCTGGACGGCGTCAAGGTCGGCTCGCTGGCCGGGGCTCTTGCCGAGCAGTCCCTCGAGTACGCCCACCTCGGCGTCGGGTACGGCAGCGCCGGCTGGATGGGAGTGGCCACCAGCGGGTGGTACCACTTCAAGGGCCAGATGGACGAAGCGGCCTTCTACGACCACACCCTTGACCCCGCGACCGTCGCTGAGCACTACGCGGCCCGCACCGCGACCGGCCAGTTGACCAAGGTCACGCTGCCTTCCGGCCGCGTCCACGCCACCGCCGCCTACCACCCGGTCAGCGGTCGTCTCACCGAGCACACCGACGACAACGGCGGTACTTGGAAGGTGTCCGCGCCCTCCTACTCGACGTCCTCTTCCTCCTACGCGGAGGCTGTTCAGCGCAGCGGCCCGACCGGCTACTGGCGTCTGGGCGAGCGCGGGGGAGCCGAAGCGGCCAGCCCCCTCGGCGACGCCATGGCCGGCACCTACTCCGACGCCGTCGGCCTGGGCGCCCCGGGTGTCTTCGCGGACGGCGACGACACCGCGGCAGCCTTCACCGGCGACGGCGCGGTCGAGGTTCCCGTCGAGTCGCTCGGCACGGAACCGGCCATGTCACTGGAACTGTGGTTCAAGACCGCCGGCTCCGGCGTTCTGGTCGGCAACCAGGACTCCGAGTTCGGCGACACACCCACCGGCTGGCGTCCCATGCTGCTGATCGACCCCGCGGGCAAATTGCGCGGCAGGCTCTCGAGCGCCGGCAGCAGCCTGCTGTCGAAGGCGGACCTCACCGACGACGCATGGCACCACGTCCTGCTCACCGGAAACGCGGGCATGCAGGCGCTGTTCGTGGACGGCGAACTCCAGGCCACCACGGCCACCGGCGTTGCGACGGACCGCTACGCCCATGTGTACATCGGCGGCGGCTACTCCTCGAGTGCCTGGGACGGCCAGGGGTCGGCCTACCGCAACTTCACCGGTCAGGTCGACGAAGTCGCCTTCTACGACAAGCCGTTGGTCACCTTCACGCAGACCGCGGGCGTATGGAGATACGTGCCCGTCGCCTCGGGCCGGACGGACGCCCCCAACCAGCACATCCAGGCCCGTCGCAGTCTGGTCTCCGGGCGCGGCGACCAGTACGACGGCGTTGCGCTGGCCGACGCCCCGGCCGCCTACTGGCGACTCGGGGAGACCGAAGGAACGGCCCTGACCAGCGAGGTCGGCGGTCCCGGTATGAACGCCTCCTTCCGGCCGGACACAGGCGCCGCCTCGAAGCTCGACCAGCCCGGTGTGTTCGGCGCGGGCGACGACCGGTCCGTGAAGATCGGCGGCGGGGGCGCCGTGCAGCTTCCCCCGTCGATCCTCGCCGGCGCCGCGGAGATGTCCACGGAGATGTGGTTCCGCACCACGTCCGCCTCCGGGGTGCTTCTCTCCTTCCAGAACGCGGACATCGGGCAGACACCGACCTCCGCGCTCCCCGTCCTGAACATCGACGGTGCGGGCAAACTGCGGGGCAGGTTCTATCTGACCGGTGGCGTGTCCGCCACGCCCGTCACCTCGCCGAGCGCGGTCACCGACGGCGCCTGGCACCACGTGGCGCTGACAGCAGCCGGCACGTCCCAGAGTCTCTACCTGGACGGAGTGAAGCTCGGCTCGATCAACGGGGCCGTAGCCGACCAGACGCGTACCCGTGCCTACCTCGGCGCCGGCTACGCCAACGGCGGTTGGATGGATCTGCCCGCCGCGACCTACTACTTCAACGGACAGATCGACGAGGCCGCGTTCTACCGCAGCACGTTGACGGACGCCCAAGTCTCCGCCCACTACCGGGCGCAGGTCGAAGCGGCCGACTCGGGGCTGACCTCCACCGTGACGGTCACCGACCCCACCCGGCACACCAGCACCACCAGCTACGACGCCTTGCGCGGCCAGCGTGTGGTCGCCTCGAAGGACGCCGTCGGCGCCGTCACCTCCTACGCCTACGACACGGCGGGCAACCTCCACACCGTCACGGACGCCGACGGCCACGCCACGGTCACCGGCCACGATCCGCGCGGCAACATCGTGTCCCGTACCACCTGCCGCGACGCCGACTCGTGTTGGACGAGCTTCACTTCGTACTACCTCAACGCGAGTGATCCCCTCGACCCGCGCAACGACAAACCGCTGACCCGCAGCGACCAGCGCTCGAACGACTACAAGGACACCCGCTACCGCACCCAGTTCGCCTACAGCACGCTCGGTCTGCCCACCACCACGACCCGTCCGGACTCGTCCACCGCGGTCACCGCCTACACCGCGGGCACCGAGGCCGCGGTCGGCGGCGGCACGGCCCCGGCCGGCCTGGTGCTCACGCAGACGACGCCCGGCGGCGCGAAGACGTCGTACCGCTACGACGCGGGCGGAGACCTGGCCGAGGTCACCTCCCCGTCGGGCCTGGTGACGTCGTACACGTACGACGGCCTCGGCCGGAAGACCGCCGAGAAGCAGGTCTCCGACAGCTTCCCGGCCGGCGTGACCACGACCTACGCCTACGACGCGGCCTCCCACGTCGTCACGGAGACCGGCGCCGGCGTGAAGAACGAGATCACGCAGGTCACCCACACGCCTGTGATCAGCCGAGGCTACGACGAGGACGGCAACCTGCTGTCGGAGTCGACCAAGGACGCCACCGGCGGGGACGCCGAACGGACCACGCTCTACACCTACGACGCGCACGGCCTCAACGACACCGCCACGGACGCCGAGCAGAACACGACCCGCTTCGAGCACGACGAACTCGGCCGGGCCGTCGGCATGACCGACGCGGCCGGCGCCCACTTCACGTACACCTACACCGCCCGCGGACAGCACGCCACGACCGTCCTCGACGACTGGACCGGCGACCCGTCGGGTGCTGTCCGGGATCTGACGGTGATGTCCAACGCCTACGATCCGGCGGGCCGCCTGGCGTCCACGACGGACGCGATGGGCGCGACGACCGCCTACACCTACTACGACGACGGCCTCGCGGCCACGACCACCGCCAGGCAGGTCGCCCAGGCCGACGGCACCCGGCACGACATCGTGCTGGAGTCCGACGCCTACGACCCGGCGGGCAACCTCACCCAGCGGATCACCGGCGGCGGGAAGACCGCCGAAACGTTCACGGTGGACGCCCTCGGCCGCACCCTCACCAGCACCCTGGACCCGTCCGGCCTCAACCGGACCACGGCCTACGCCTACGACGGCGACGGCCGAGTCAAGGAACAGACGCAGTCGATCTCCGGGACCAGGAAGCTCACCACGACGTCCCAGTACGACGCGGCGGGCAATGTCACCGAGCAGACCATCACCGACGGCGCCAGTTCGCACACCGCCACCGGCACCTACGACGACCGCGGCCTGCCGCTGACAGCGGTCAGTCCCCGCGGCAACGTCGCCGGCGCCGATCCGGCCGTGTACACCACCGTCTCCCGCTACGACGCGCTCGGCCGTCCGGTCCAGCAGACCGCCCCGGCGGTGCAGGCGGAGGAGAACGGCTCCACCGCCTCCACCACCAGGCCGAGCACCCTCACCGGTTACAACACCTTCGGTGAGGCCACCGACACACGCGACGCCCATGGCAGGACGACCCGCACCGACGTCGACCGCCTCGGTCGCGCCACGGCGGTGACCCTGCCCGACTACACTCCGCCTGGCTCCAGCACGGCCCTCACGGCGACCGCGCGCACCACGTACACGCCACTCGGCCGTCCACGGACGGCGACAGACCCTCTGGGCCGCGTCACCCGCTACGCCTACGACCAGTTCGGACAGCTCACCGCGTCGACGGACCCGGCCGCCGACGCCTCGGCGGCGATGACGGCGGAGACCGACTCGGACCTGCTCAACCCCACGAGCGCGGACGGCGGCGGTATCACCCGTTCCACCTGGACACCGACCGGTCTCCAACTGTCGGTCACCGACCCGACGGGCGCCCGCACGGAGGCCACGTACGACGAACTGGGCAGGCAGCTGACGGCGACAACCGTCGAACGCCGCCCGAGCACCGTCGACCTGGTCAGCCGCTTCACGTGGGACGACGCGAGCAACCAGATCGCGTCGACGACACCGGCGGGCGTCGGCACGACCAGCGCGTACAACGCGGCCGGCGAGCCGAGGGCGGTGACGGACCCGGCCGGCACGACGAGGTTCGACTACGACGGCCTGGGCCGCCGGACGGAGACCACGGACGCGACCGGCCGCCGCACGACCACGTCCTACGACGCGCTCGGCGACGTCACCGACACCACCGACTACGGCACCGGCGCCACCGCCCTGCGCACCGCGTCCGCCGAATACGACGCAGAGGGCAACCGCACGGCGATGGTCCCCGCGGGGAGCAAGGCCCGGTCGACGTACGCGTACGACGCACTGGGTCGTATGACAAGCCAGACGGAGCCGGTCACCGCGACGGCGTCGATCACGACGTCTCTCGGCTACGACGCCAAGGGCAACCTCACCCGCCTGACGGACGGACGCGGCGGCAAGACCGTCTACACGTTCAACAGTTGGGGCCTGCCGGAGTCGACGATCGAGCCCTCCACACCCGCACACCCCAACCCGGCCAACCGCACCTGGACGACCGTCTACGACAAGGCCGGCCAGGCGGTGACGGAGCTCCTGCCGGGCGGCGTGAAGCGCGAGCGCACCTACGACGGCCTCGGCCGTCTCACGAGGGAGACGGGTACCGGCGCGGAGGCGTCCACGGTGACCCGCACCCTGGAGCACGACCTCGCCGGGCGTCTGACCGCGACAGGTACAGCGGACGGCGTCACCCGCAACACCTACACCTACAACGACCGTGGCGCGCTGCTGACCGCCGAAGGCCCGGGAGGCACCGCCTCATACGCCTACAACGCCGACGGCAGCATGACACGACGCACCACCACGGCCGGCGCCACCGACTACACCTACGACGCCGCGGGCCGCATCGACACCGCCCGCGACTCGATCACCGGCAGCGACGTCCTGTACGACTTCGACGCCGCGGGCCGCCCGAGCATGGAGCAGTACGCCACGAGCCCGACGGGCGCCGCGCCGTACACCGTCACAGCCAAGCGCGTCTACGACTACGACGAGTTGGGCCGTCTGAAGTCGGATGCCGTGGCCTCGGCCGACGGCGCGACGAGCGTGGCCTCGACGACGTACGGCTACGACCTGGACGACAACCTGACGTCGAAGAAGACGACGGGCACGGCAGGCGCGGGGACCAACACGTACGCCTACGACTACGCGAACCGTATGACGTCCTGGGTGAAGGACGGCGCGGCGCCGACGTCGTACGGGTGGGACGCCGCAGGCAACCGCACCAGGGCGGGCACGACGACGGCGACCTTCGACGCCCGCAACCGACAGCTGACGGACGGAACGACGGCGTACACGTACACGGCGCGAGGCACCCTGTCCTCGACCGACACCGGCAGCGGGCCGGCACGTTCACTGACCTTCGACGCCTTCGAACGCAAGATCTCCGACGGCGGTGCGACGTACGCGTACGACTCCCTGGACCGCGTCCAGACCCGAGGGACGACGACGTTCACCTACGACGGAGGCTCCAACAACCTCGCGGGCGACGGTACGACCGCCTACAACCGCACACCCGAGGGCGCCCTGCTCTCCCTCGGCACGGGCACGACCAAGCAGTGGGCGCTGACCGACCAGCACACCGACCTGGTCGCCGGCCTGACGGCGGACGGCGCCTCGGTGACCGGCTCGACCTCCTACGACCCCTTCGGCAAGGAAACGGCGACCAACGGCACCACGCCGGCGATCGGCTACCAGTCCGGCTGGACCGACCCCGCGAGCGGCGACGTCAACATGGCGGCCCGCTGGTACCAGCCGGGAACAGGATCCTTCGGCTCACGCGACACCTGGCAGCTGGATCCGATGCCATCGGCGCAGAGCAACCGCTATACCTACGGCAACGCCACGCCCTTGAACTCGATCGATCCTCTCGGGCACGAGACCAGGTTCGCCACCAGGGGGGCGACGACCTCACGTCCGGCGTGGCACGGCACCAGCTACGGAGCGGGGAACCGGTACTACGGCGCCCTTTCCACGTATCGGATGCTCAGGAGACGGAGCCCGATGGGATACCTCGCGGGCAAAGCCATCGAGCGCTTCCTGGACCGGCCCACCATCACCATCTTCCAGCCCAGGAGCACCCCGAGGAGCGGCGGAACCGCAAGACAGCCTGTCGGCTATTCCGGTCTCGTCGACACCGGTTACGACCGCGGTCGTGGACCGAGCACGGGTACCGGCACAGGCGGCGACCGGGGGAGCGGCCGTGGCACGCGCGGCGGGGGCCGCGGCGATTGCTGGAACTCCTGCGTGATCATCCCGCCGGCACCGCCGATCGACCAGAATCCCAACAACGGCTCGAACCCGACGACAGCTCCGACGCGTCCCATAGCTGAGCCGGATTTTGAGGACGCCGCGTGGGAACTTGGCGACGCTGTTAGCGGCATCGTGGGGGCAGCAAGGATGCTTGGCCTTATCGACGACGCGCAGTTCGAACCTACGGCCATGGTGGATGCTGCAGCGACTCCGGCCAGCGGAGATCCGGGAGGAAATGGCCAGCGGGACGATCCTTGTTCAAAACCGCGTGACGAGCGATACAAGTATCAGCCTCTGGAGAATGGGCGCCCCACAGGCGCGATTGCGCTTATCTGCCCGGGAGATCTGAAGCCGACAGGAAGTAAGAGGGATGACGGAGCGACAGTGAATGTGGCTGGCTTCCCGGAAGGAGACAACATAAATTCCAGCGGAAAGCCCATTTATAATCGCACGCATATTGTTGGGGACATGTTCCATGGTGCATGGAAGAGTGAAAACCTTTTCACGGGATTCGACCGAATGAACAAGAGCGGAATGAAGCGTTGCGAGAACAAGATTGCTAAGCAGCTTCGCCGCAACAACTCGGTACTGTACTCGGGACAGCTGAATTATGCTGGAAGCGGTGTGATACCCGAGAGTATCCGAATGACCGCATACACCAAGGAAGGGCAGCTGTTCAACGTGACAGTGGAGAATGTTCAGAGTTGGCAGGTTACATGTTGAGGATCTCGGCGCTTGAGCAGGTTGTCACCGGTCTCTTGGCGCACCGGGCTACTGGGCCGCGGGGGGTCGACTTCGGGATGATCACCTCCCTCCTCGGAGTCGGGCTGCCCAGTGATTTTCGGGAGCTGGCAGACAGCTATCCGACACTTGAGTTCGACGGCTTCTGGCGTATTCCGCTCCCTGTGCCGGGAATGGAGCGAGATTTTGTTGACGGAGTCTTCCAGGAGCTGGAAGTGCTGAGGGATCTCCAGGAGGAGGACATGTCCGAAGGTTATGTCGCCCACCCGGACCCTGGAGGCTTGATTCCGTGGAGTGAGTCGTTGTCAGGTGACGTCTTCTACTGGCGCGTGACCGGCAGTGACCCCGACAGTTGGCCTGTCGTCGTGAACAGTCGCAATTTGGAATGGTGGGAATTCGACGGTGGCGCGCTCGCGTTCCTCGTTGGAATCGTCGACGGGAGCATCGAGCGGCGCGGCCTGCCGAGCGACGTACCGGGAGTCGATCCCGACGTCCGCGCTTACACCGGCTGACGGCGAGCTGGGGAAGAGGTGGCGATGTCGGCGCAGTTGGGCCCTGTCCGGCTGTCCCGCTGTCATGCATCCGCTCGTGTTGCGGACGGTGCGGAAACGCCATCCCTGCCCGGACTTGTACAACGACAGCTGGGCCCAGACGGTGTCCCCTTCGCACCGGGAGTCGTGACCCAGAAGGTCGCCGTCGGCCTCGAAGGGGTCAGACCGTGATCAAGGGATGTGCCGTCCCTGGGGGCGGTCGCTGAGGGAACGTCAAAAAGCCCTTGGAGCAACGCCGTTCACTCGACTCGTCCCCCGAGGGCGTCGCGCAGGCCGGTCAGGAGTCCTCGCCTCCGCACAGCTCCCGCAGGACCTTGCCGCAGCGGCGGGCGTAGGCGTGTTGGAGGGTTCGGGTGGCGGGGCCGGCGGCTATCGCGTACCACTTCGCGGCGCGGCTGAACGCGGTGACCGTCAGCCAGACCGTGCCGTCTCCGGTGCGGTCGACGACGAAGGACTCCTCGCCGCGTTCGGGGTGGCCGGGGAGGGTGCCGTAGGCCCAGCCGGCGCGACGGGGTTCGTCCACCGTCCAGACCACGCGGCAGGGGGCCTTGATGAGGCCGGCCAGGGTGACGGTGACGTCGACGTCGGGGGCCGCCCGGTCCGCCGTGGCGTCGATGCCGACGCCCAGGGCGCGGTGCATCCGCCACGTCATGACGGCGTCGGCGGCGCGCCGGAAGACGTCGTGGCCCTCGCCGAGGCGTGCGCGGACGTGGAGGGGGTGGAAGCCCTCAGGGCAGGAGCCGGGGCGATCGCGCGTCGCGCCGACTTCGTCGTACGTGAAGTCCTTCGAAGACATGGGAGCCAAGAGTAGGACGGCGCCCGGGACCGCCTTCGTCCCGGGCGCCGCTTACTCACTCGCTTGTGGTCGGGTCAGTTGACGTTGATCGCCGACCAGGCCGCCGCCACGGCCTTGTACTCGGCGCTGCTGGTGCCGCCGTACAGCGACGAGGCCGCCGAGAGGGTGCCGGTGCGGGCGCCCTTGTAGGTGGTCGTCGACGTGAAGTACGTCGTCAGCGCCTTGTACCAGATCTGCAGCGCCTTGGCGCGGCCGATGCCGGTGACCGTGGAGCCGTTGGACGTCGGGGAGTTGTAGCTCACCCCGTTGATCGTCTTCGCGCCGCTGCCTTCGGACAGCAGGTAGAAGAAGTGGTTCGCGGGGCCGGACGAGTAGTGCGGGTCGAGGCCGGCCACGGCGGAGGACCAGTAGTCCTTGGACGCGCCGTCCTTGCTGGGCTTGTCCATGTAGCGCAGCGGGGTGCCGTCGCCGTTGATGTTGATCTTCTCGCCGATGAGGTAGTCGCCCTTGTCGGACGCGTTGTTGGCGAAGAACTCGACGCCGGTGCCCAGGATGTCCGAGGTCGCCTCGTTGAGACCGCCGGCCTCGTTCTCGTACTCCAGGCCCGCGGTGACCGAGGTCAGGCCGTGGCTCATCTCGTGGCCGGCCACGTCCAGCGACGTCAGCGGGTGGGTGTTGCCGTCGCCGTCGCCGTACGTCATGCAGAAGCAGTCGTCGTCCCAGAACGCGTTGACGTAGGCGTTGCCGAAGTGGACCCGGGAGTAGGCGGCCTTGCCGTCGTTGCGGATGCCGCTGCGGTTGAAGGTGCTCTTGTAGAAGTCCCAGGTCATCTGCGCGCCGTAGGCGGCGTCCACGGCGGCCGTCTGGTCGCTGGAGGAGCTGGAGGCCGTGCCGGTGCCCCACGCGTCGTCCGCGTCGGTGAACAGGGTGCCGGTGGAGGCGGACGAGCTGCGCGCCTTGTTGTACGTCTTGTGGCCGCCGCGCGTGCCGTCGGTCAGGTTGAACGTCGAGCCCGACTTGGTCGTGTTGAGGGTGACCGAGCCCGAGTAGAGGCTCTTGCCGGTGCCGGTCTCGATGGCCTGGTGCTCGTAGAGCTTCTTGCCGGTGGTGGCGTCGGTGATGACGTGCAGCCTGCTCGGGGTGCCGTCGTCCTGGAGGCCGCCGACGACGGTCTCGTAGGCGAGGGTCGGGGTGCCGTTGCCGGCCCAGATCACCTTGCGGGGGGCCTGGTCGGCGGCGGAGGCCTCCGAGCCCGCGGCCTTGGCGGCGGTCAGCGCCTGCTTCTGGACCTTGGCGGTGGCGACCTGCGGGGTGAGCGTGGGCACCTTGATGGCGGCCGAGACGGCCTTGGTGACGCTCTGGGCGCCGGAGGGGGCCCGGTGCACGACGAGGTCGCCGCCGAGGACCGGCAGGCCCGCGTAGGTGCGCTCGTAGCGGGTGTGGACCGTGCCGTCGACGTCCTTGACGACGTCCTTGACGAGCAGCTTCTCCTGGACGCCGAGGCCTATCGACTTGGCGGTCGCGGGAGCGTCGGACTGCTGCTGCTGGATGAGCGTGGCGCGGGCCGCGGAGGACAGCTGGACCGGGGCGCCCTGCAGGGCTGCCCTCGCGCCGGAGTCCGCCGGGGTCTGGGCGGCGGCGCTGCCGGTGGTCAGACCGGTGGTGACCAGGGCTCCGGCCGCGACGGCGGTGGCGATGGCCAGAGTGGTGCGCTTGTGACGCGCGTAGAGGGAGGTCACACAAGCTCCTTCATGTGGGGGGTCCGGGCGGCGTGGGGCGGCCGCCCGCGACGGGTGTGAAGTTGTGCGGCGGGTGAACGAAGACTGACATCCGGGCGCGTACATGTCAGGACCTCGAAGTGATGTTGGCTGAAAATCGACTGTCCGGTGAACATTGCAGGCACGTAAACGGAGTTGAGCTGTGGTAAAGCGGCAACAGGACGCGGGTAAGGGGCGGGCAAAAAGGGGACGCCGCCCCGGGGCGGTGAGGCCTCCGGAGCGGCGTCCTGTGCGGTGCCTTTCACGCGGCTGTGCGCGGCCCGTACGGGGCCTGCTGCCTACGGGAAGGTGAGCTTCCAGCTGTTGATGTAACCGGTGTCCTGGGCCGCGTTGTCCTGGACCCTCAACTGCCAGATACCGTTGGCGACCTCGGACGAGGCGTTCACCGTGTACGTGGTGTTGAGGTTGTCCGTGCTGCCGCCGGTGCCGTACGCCTTCAGCGTGTAGGCCGTGCCGTCGGGCGCGATCAGCTGCACCCGGAGGTCGCCGATGTAGGTGTGCACGATGTCGACCGCCACCGCGAGGTTCGACGGCGCGTTGCCGGTGCGGCCGGAGACGGTGATCGACGAGTTGACCGCCGCGCCGTTGTCCGGAATCGATACGTCGGTCGTGTTCTCGAAGGAGGTGCCGCCACCCCCGCCGCCGCCCGAACGCGAGCCCACCGCGATGCCGGCCCACGCGTCCTGGACCGCCTTGTACTCGTCGGAGGTGGTGCCGTACAGCTCACCGGTCGCCGCGAGGGTGCCGGTGCGGGCGCCCGCGTAGGTCGTGTTGGAGGTGAACTTCGTCGTGAGCGCGCGGTACCAGATCTGCAGCGCCTTGTCGCGGCCGATGCCGGTGACCGGAAGCCCGTCCGCGGTGGGCGAGTTGTAGCTGACGCCGTTGATGACCTTGGCGCCGCTGCCCTCGCTCAGCAGGTAGAAGAAGTGGTTGGCGGGGCCCGACGAGTAGTGCGGGTCGAGGCCTCCCACGCTGGACGACCAGTTGTCCCTGGAGGCGCCGTCCTTGCTGGGCTTGTCCATGTAGCGCAGCGGGGTGCCGTTGCCGTTGATGTTGATCTTCTCGCCGATGAGGTAGTCGCCCACGTCGGAGGAGTTGGCCGCGAAGAACTCCACCCCCGTGCCGAAGATGTCCGACGTCCCCTCGTTGAGGCCGCCGGCCTCGTTGCTGTAGTTCAGGTTCGCGGTGACCGAGGTGACGCCGTGGCTCATCTCGTGGCCGGCCACGTCGAGGGAGGTCAGCGGATTGGCGTTGCCGGAGCCGTCGCCGTACGTCATGCAGAAGCAGTCGTCGTCCCAGAACGCGTTCACGTACGCGTTGCCGTAGTGCACCCGCGAGTAGGCTCCGGCGCCGTCGTTCTTGATGCCGCTGCGGCCGAAGGAGGACTTGTAGAAGTCCCAGGTGGCCGCTGCGCCGTAGTGGGCGTCGGCGCCCGCGGTGGCGGCGTTCGACGTGGTGCCGTTGCCCCAGGTGTCGCTGGTCTGCGAGAACAGCGTGCCGGTGCCCGACGAGCCGCGGTTGAGGTTGTAGGTCTTGTGGTTGCCGCGCGTGCCGTCGGTCAGCGTGAAGTTCGAACCCGACTGGGTCGTCCCGAGGGTGACCTGGCCGCTGTACTGGGTGTTGCCGATGCCCGTCCTGACGCCCTGGTACTCGAAGAGCTTCGCACCGGTGGCCGCGTCCGTGATGACGTGCAGCTGGTTCGGCGTGCCGTCGTCCTGGAAGCCGCCGACGACGGTCTCGTACGCCAGGGTGGGCTTGCCGCTCGCCGCCCAGATGACCTTGCGGGGCGCGGAGTCGGCGGTGGAGCTGGTGCCGCCGAGGGCCTTGGCGCGCTTGACCGCCTGCTGCTCGGCGGCCGCCGCGGTGACGCTCGGAGTGAGCCCGGGGACCTTGATCGTGGCGTTCGTCGCCTTGATGACGCCCTTGGCGGCGCCGGACGCGGCGGTGTCGACGATCAGGTCGCCGCCGAGGACCGGGAGGCCCGCGTAGGTGCGCTCGTAGCGGGTGTGCAGGGTGCCGTCGGCGTCCTTGACGACGTCCTTGACCGCCAGCTTCTCCTGCGAGCCGAGGCCGAGGGTCGCGGCGGTCTGCGCCTTGGAGGAGTCCGCGGCGCGGATCAGCTCGGTGCGCTGGGACGGGGAGAGCGCGAGGGCCGTGTGGGCCGGGTTGCCCTTGCCCGTCGCCTGCGGCGCCTTCTCCGGGGCGGCGGTCGCGGCGCCGGACTGCACGGCGGCGGCTATGAGCGCGGAGACGCCGACGAGGGCGACGGCCGCGGCGCGACGGGAGGGGCTGTGGGGGGTGCGTCTGCGAGAGGGACTGCTGCTCAACACTGACTCCTTCTGCGCGGCCGCGGATCACGCGGCCAGGGGAGACCCGACGGCGGGTGGGCCGTACGGGCACGACAGAGGCGGTACGCAGAACAAAGGCGGAACGTGGAGCGTGCGCGTAATTGTGGGGTTGCTGTGAACCAGCAGAGGGAAGAGTGGCAGTGGATTGCGCTGTCTGTCAGGAGCGCGTCAGAAAGTTGGCCGGAAACAGTCCGTTGTCCGGTAGTCGGTGTTCGATATACGGAGTCGTCGCATCCGTCGCATCCGTCGCTGCGCCCCCACCCCTCTCTCGAGGCGCGCCCTCACGACCCCCCGTGCCAGGTCCGCCACAGTGCCGCGTACGCGCCGCCGTCCGCCACCAGCGCCTCGTGCGTGCCGAGTTCCGTGAGACGGCCGTCCTCCATCACGGCGACCCGGTCCGCGTCGTGGGCGGTGTGCAGCCGGTGCGCGACGGCGATGACCGTCCGGCCCTGGAGCACCGCCGCCAGCGCCCGCTCGGTGTGCCGGGCCGTCGTCGGGTCCAGCAGCGCGGTCGCCTCGTCCAGGATCAGCGTGTGCGGGTCCGCCAGCACCACCCGGGCCAGCGCGATCTGCTGCGCCTGCGAGCCGTCCGCCGAGCGGCCGTCGCCGCCGCCCGGCTCGGCGTCGAGACCGCCCGGCAGCTCCCGCACCCAGTCGGCCGCGCCGACCGCGGCCAGCGCCGCCCACAACCGCGCGTCGTCCGCCGTGGGCTCGGCGATCAGCAGGTTGTCGCGGACCGTGCCGATGAAGACGTGATGCTCCTGCGTGACCAGGACGACCTGACGGCGCAGCGTCTCGGGCGCCAGGGCGGCGACGGGCGCGCCGCCCACCGTCACCGTGCCCGCGCTCGGCGCGTCCACGCCCGCCAGCAGCCGGCTCAGCGTGGTCTTGCCCGCACCGGACGGGCCGACGATCGCGAGCCGCTCCCCGGGCCGCACCGTCAGGTCGACCCCGCGCAGCACCTCGCCGCCGCGCTCGTAGGCGTACCGCACGCCCGTCACGTCGATCCGGTCGTCCACCGGCGCAGGCACCGGCACCGGCGCCTGCGCCTGCGCCGCCCGGCCGCCCCGTCCCGGGCGCGGCGTCCCCGCCAGGCCCTCCACCCGGGCGAACGACGCCCCGCTGCTCTGCAGTTGCTCGACGCGCACCAGGATCTGGTCCAGCGGCTCGGTGAACTGCCGCAGATACAGCGTCGCCGCCACCACCGCGCCCAGACTCATCGCCCCGCGCGCGTGCAGCGCGCCCCCCAGCAGCAGCACCCCCGCCACCGGCAGCGAGTACGACGTCTCGACCACGGGGAAGAACACCGAGCGCAGGAAGAGCGTGTGGAAGCGGGCGCGACGCGAGACCTCCAGCGCGTCCCGGTTCGCCGCCGTGCGCCGCCGCTCGAGCCGCAGCGCCTCCACCGTCCGCGCCCCGGACGCCGTCGCCGCGACGATCTCGGCGACCTCGGAGTCCGCCGCGCCCTGCGCGAGATAGCCGGCCCGCGCCCGCCGCAGATACCAGCGCAACGCGAACCAGATCGGCGTCAGCGCCAGCACCCCGACGACGCCGAGCAGCGGATCGATCACGAACACCGCGCCGAGCGTGAACAGCGCCTGGACCGTGCAGACCAGCAGCTCGGGCCCGGCGTCGCGCAGGGTGGCGCCCACGGCCGCCACGTCGGCGGTGCCCCGGGTGGTCAGATCGCCGACGCCCGCCCGCTCCACGACCGACGCGGGCAGGGCGAGCGTCCGCCCGACGAACTCCTCCCGGACCCGCGCCAGCGTGCGCTCGCCGAACCGGTGCCCCGCGTACCGGGCCCAGCGCGCCAGCAGCAGCTGCGCCGCCGCGCACACCAGGATCGCCGCCGCCAGCCGGTCCACGGGCCCGACGCCGTGCCCGGCCCGCACCTCGTCGATGATCCGCCCCAGCAGCCACGGCCCGGCGAGCCCGGCCCCGGCGGCGAGCACGTTCAGGGCGAGCGCTCCGGCGAACGCCCGCCGGTCGGCCCGCACCAGCCGCAGCACCGCCCGCCGCACGTCGGCCCGCCCGGCGACGGGCAGCCGCCCCGCGGGAGCGCCGTCGGCGGCGGCCCCGGTCTCCGTCATCGGGCCGCCTCCCCGCCTCGGGCCGCGGCCGTCGTCGGACGGGCTTCCCGTTCCGCCGTCGTCATCGGCTCGCCGCCTCGTCGCCTCGGGCCGTCGTCGTCATCGGGCCGCCTCCTGGTTCTCGGCCGCGGTCGTCATCGGGCGGCCTCCTGCGTGTCGTCGGCGTCGCGGGTCACCAGGGCGCGGTAGCCGGGCTCACGTCGCAGCAGGTCGCGGTGGCTGCCGGTCGCGGCGACCTTCCCGTCGACCAGGTAGTGCACCGTGTCCGCCCGGTCGAGGACCAGCGGGGAGGCGCTGGTGACGAGCGTGGTGCGGCCCGCCCGGTACGCGTGCAGCCGTTCCGCGACCGCCGCCTCCGTGTGCGCGTCGAGGGCCGACGTCGGCTCCACGGCCAGCAGCACCTCGGGGTCGGCGAGCAGGGCCCGCACCAGCCGTACCCGCTGCCGCTGGCCGCCGGAGAGGCTGCGGCCCTGCGCGGTGACGGTCGAGTCGAGCCCCTCGGGCAGACCCTGCACGATGTCGTCGGCCGCCGCCGCCCGCACCGCCCCCGCGATCTCCGCCGCCGAGGGCTCGCCCCGTCCGCAGACCGCCTCGCGCAGGGTCCCGGCGAACAGGTCGGCCTCGTGGTCGGCGACCAGGATGCGGGCCCTGACCTGCTCCAACGGCACGGCGTCCAGCCGCCGTCCGCCCCAGGTGACGTCCGAGGGACCGTACCGGCCGAGCCGGTCCACGACGGCCGTCAGCTCCGAGTGGCGTCTCCCGGCCAGCGCGGTCAGCCGGCCAGGGGCCACCCGCACACCCGAGCGGGGGTCGTGCAGCACCGACGGCTCGGCGGGCGCCTCGCCGGTCCCGGTGTCCGGATCGGGCTCCGTGCGCAGCAGCCGTACGACGCGCCGGGCGGCCACCACGCCCCGGCTCAGCTGGTAGCCCATGTCGACGAGGAACGCCACCGGGCCGACCAGGACGGCGACATAGCCGTACACCGACACCAGCTCGCCCACGGTCAGCTCGCCCCGGGCGGCCAGCCGGGCCGCGAGCCAGGTCACCGCGGCGAGGAACAGGGTGGGCAGGCCCACGCCGAGCGCCTGCATCCAGCTGGTGACCGCGCCGACCCGGTAGCCCTGCGCCCGCAGCCGCTGCGAGTCCCGGGCGAAGGAGTCCGCGAACAACTGCTTGCCGCCCAGTCCGTTGAGCACCCGCAGCCCGCCCGCGAGGTCGCCGATCCGCGCGGTCAGCACGCCCTGCCGCTCCCGGTACTCCGCCTCCGCGCCCTGCAGTCGCGCCATCAGCGGCCCGACCAGCACCGCGATCACCGGCATCCCCAGCAGCACGACCGCCGCCAGCGCCGGCGACACGGACAGCAGGAGGCCGGCGACGAAGACGTACACCACGAGCGAGCCGACGCCGGGCCCGACCACCGTCAGCGCATTGGCGATGGTCTGCACGTCGCCCACCCCGATGGTGACGACCTCCCCGGCGCCCGACCGGCGCGGCAGCGCGGCGCCCAGCCGGGCCGCGTGCCCGACGACGACCTTGGTGGTGCGGAAGTAGGCGTCCATGCGCACCCGGGTCATCGTGCGGTGCCGCATGATGCTCACCCACGCGTTGAGCGCGCCCACCGTGAGCAGGGCGGCCGTCCAGCCCGCGAGCGCGGCCGTGTCACCGGGTTCCAGCCCGTCGTCCACCGCCCGTGACAGCAGATACGGCGCGGTCGCCATCAGCACCATCCAGAGGCTGGCCAGCAGCGCCCCGGCCGCCGACCGCCCCGGCTGGCAGCGCACCAGCCACGCCAGGTACGCCCAGCCGCCGCGGCTGTCGGGCGTGCCGGGATCCTCGTACGCGTCGATCATCCGCTCGCCCTTCCGGCCCCCGTCGGTCGTCGGACGCTCACGCCAGACTGTCCCGCCAGGCCCGGTGCAGGTCCGCGAACCGGCCGGCGCCGGCGATGAGTTCGGCCGGTCCGCCGTCCTCGACGATACGGCCGTGCTCCATGACGAGCACCCGGTCGGCGATCTCCACGGTGGACAGCCGGTGCGCGATCACCACCGCGGTACGGCCCTTCAGCACCGTCGCCATCGCCGCCTGCACGGCCCGTTCGCCCGGAACGTCCAGCGAACTCGTCGCCTCGTCGAGGATCAGCACCGCCGGATCGGCGAGCAACGCCCTCGCGAAGGCCACCAGTTGGCGCTGGCCTGCGGAGATACGGCCGCCGCGCTTGCGTACGTCGGTGTCGTAGCCGTCGGGCAGGGCGCTGATGAACTCGTGCGCGCCGATCGCCTTCGCCGCCCGCTCGATCTCCTCCCGCGACGCGTCCGGCCGCCCGATGGCGATGTTCTCGGCGACCGTGCCGGAGAACAGGAACGCCTCCTGCGTCACCATCACCACACCGCGCCGCAGTTCGGGCACGGCCAGCTCGCGCAGGTCCACTCCGTCCAGCAGCACCCGGCCCGCGGACGGGTCGTAGAAGCGGGCGAGCAGCTTGGCCAGCGTGGACTTGCCGGCGCCGGTCGAGCCGACCACGGCGACCGTCTGCCCGGCGGGGAGCACGAGGTCGAAGCGGGGGAGGACCTCGCCGCCCGTGCGGTAGCCGAACGAGACCCCGTCGAAGACGACCTGTCGGCCGGGGAGGTCGCCCCGCGGGGCGGGCAGCTCCCGCGGCGCCGACGGCTCCGGCACGGACGGCTTCTGCGCGAGCAGCCCCGCGATCTTCTCCAGTGACGCGGCCGCCGACTGGTAGGAGTTGAGGAACATGCCGAGCCGGTCGATCGGGTCGTACAGCCGCCGCAGGTACAGCACCGCCGCCGCCAGCACGCCCAGCTCCAGCGAGCCGTCCGCGACCCGCGTGGCGCCCCACAGCACGATCGCCGCGACCGCCGTGTTGGCGACCAGCCGCGACCCGACCACATAGCGCGCCATCTCCAGCAGCGCGTCGCCGTTGCTGCGCTCGTGCCGCCGGTTGAGGACCCGGAAGCCGGCCTCGTTCACGGCCTCGCGCCGGAAGGCGCGCACCGGCCGGATGCCGTTCATCGTCTCCACGAACTTCACGATCACGGCCGCGATCGCGGTCGAGCGGGCCGTGAACACCCGGCCCGCGCGCCGCTGGTAGACCCGGACGAGGGCGTACAGCGGCACGAACGACGCGACCGCGACGGCGCCGAGGCCCAGGTCCAGCCAGAGCAGCATCGCGGAGATGAACAGGAAGGACAGCATGACCGAAACCAGTTCCTGCAGCCCCTCGTTGAGGAGCTCCCGCAGGGCCTCCACATCGCTGGTGGAGCGGGAGATGAGCCGGCCCGAGGTGTAGCGCTCGTGGAAGTCGAGGCTCAGCGCCTGCGCGTGCCGGAAGATCCGGCCGCGCAGATCGAGCAGCACGTCCTGGCTGACGCGGGCGGAGGCGAGCAGGAACGCGTACTGCAGCCCGCCGGACGCCACCGCGCACAGCAGGTAGCCGGCGCCCACCGCGACCAGCGGACCGTGGTCGTCGGCCCGCAGCGCCGGCACGGCGCGGTCGATGGCGTACGCCACCAGCAGCGGGCCCGCCTGCACGGCCGCCTGCTGGAGCAGCAGCACCAGCGTGGTCAGCGCGACGCGCGCCCGCATCGGGGCCAGCAGGGAACGCAGCAGCGCGCCGGTGGCGCCGGGCGCGGTGGGCAGGACGTCCTTGTCGAAGGGGTCCTGCGCGGCCGGCGGGCGCGCGTCCCGCGGGCCGTCGTCGTCGGTCGTCGGGGAGGACGTCGTGGGGGCGCTCATCGGTCGTCCTCCTGGCGGCCGGTTCCGGACATGAGGTGGGCGTACTCGGGGTTGTCGCGCAGCAGTTCCTGATGGGTGCCCACCGCGGCGATCCGGCCGTCGGACAGCAGCGCCACCCGGTCGGCGAGGAGCACGGTGGACGGGCGGTGGGCGACGATCAGCGCGGTGGTGTCGGCGAGGACCTGCCGCAGCGCGGCCTCCACGGCGGCCTCGGTGTGCACGTCCAGCGCGGACAGCGGGTCGTCGAGGACGAGGAAGGGCGGTCGGCCGACGACGGCCCTCGCCAGCGCGAGCCGCTGCCGCTGCCCGCCGGAGAGGCTGAGCCCCTGCTCGCCGACCTGGGTGTCGGCGCCCTGCGGCAGCGCGTGCACGAAGTCGGCCTGCGCCACGTCCAGCGCCCGTGCCAGCTCGACGGCGCCCGCCCGGTCGTCCGCGCCCATGAGGACGTTCTCCCCGACGCTCGCGGAGAACAGGGTCGGCTCCTCGAAGGCCACCGCGACCCGTGCGCGGAGCTCCTCGCGGGGCATCGCGGTGACGTCCTCGCCGTCCAGGGTGATACGGCCCGCCGTCGCCTCGTGCAGCCGGGGGACGAGGGCGGTGAGCGTGGTCTTCCCGCTGCCGGTGGCGCCGACCAGGGCCATGGACTCGCCGGGCCGGATGTGCAGGTCGACGCCGTCGAGGGTGGGCCGGGAGCCGGGGGCCGCGTCCGGGTAGCGGAAGGTGACGCCGACGAAGCGCAGCCCGCCGTCGGCCGCCGTGTCCGACTCCGCGCCCGCGCGGCCGGGTGCCGTCCGGACGACGGTGTCCTGCTCCGGCAGCTCGTCCATCACCTCGAAGTACCGCTGGGTGGCCGTCGCCGCCTCCTGGCTCATCGCCAGCAGGAACCCGATGGAGTCCACCGGCCAGCGCAGCGCGAGCGCGGTGGACAGGAAGGCGACCAGGGTGCCCGCGGACAGCTCGCCGTCCGCCACCTGCACCGCCCCCAGCATCAGCGCGGCCCCGATCGCCAGTTCGGGCAGCGTCACGATGACGGCCCAGATGGTGGCCAGCAGCCGGGCCTTGGCCAGTTCGGTGCCGCGCAGGGTCGACGACAGCTCGCGGAAGGCGCGCGCCTGGCTGCGGTGGCGGCCGAAGCCCTTCACGATCCGGATGCCGAGGACGCTCTCCTCGACGACGGTCGTCAGATCCCCCACCTGGTCCTGCGCCCGCCGCGCCACGACCGCGTACCGGTGCTCGAAGTACACGCACATCACGACGACGGGGACGGCCGGCCCGAGGATGACCAGCCCGAGCCGCCAGTCCTGCAGCAGCATGAGGACCACGCCGAGCAGGATCGTGACCGAGTTGACCAGCAGGAACGTCAGGGGGAAGGCGAGGAACATCCGCACCATCGCCAGATCGGCCGTCGCCCGGGACAGCAGCTGCCCGGACGCCCACCGGTCGTGGAACGCCACCGGCAGCCGCTGGAGCCGCCCGTACAACTCCGCCCGCATCTCCGCCTCGACGTGCGACAGCGGACGCGCCACCAGCCAGCGCCGCATCCCGAACAGCAGCGCCTCGGCGAGTCCGAGGAGCAGCAGGCAGAGCGAGCCCAGCCACACTCCTGCCGTGTCCCGGTCGGCCACCGGGCCGTCCACCATCCACTTCAGGACGAGGGGGATCACCAGCCCGGTACAGGAGGCGAGCACGGCGACGAGGGCGGCCGTGAACAGCCGCAGCCGCACGGGTCTGACGTACGGCCACAGGCGCAGCAGGGAGCGTACGGCGGAGCGGTCGGGGGTGGTTGCACGTGTCTCGGCCATCACCGCGAGCCTACGGACCGGCACTGACACAGCCCACCGAGTTTCGGCCCGTCCGGGCTCCGTCGCTGGTCCTACGACCTGCGTGTTCGGGAAGTCGTACGGCCGGGTCGCCCGATCGGACGATGTCCGTTCGGGCGGGTCGGCCGATGTGCGGGCCGTGCCCCGCCCGGGACGCTGGCGTCATGCCTGTCATCGAAGTCACCGACCTGCGCAAGACCTATGACGGCCGTGCGGTCGTCGACGGCGTGTCCTTCGCCGTGGAGGAGGGGGAGATCTTCGGCGTCCTCGGTCCGAACGGCGCCGGCAAGACCACCACCGTGGAGTGCGTCGAGGGTCTGCGGGCGCCCGACGGCGGCCGGGTCCGGGTAGCGGGGCTCGATCCCGTCGCCGACCACGACAAGGTCGCCCGCGTCCTCGGCGCCCAGCTCCAGCAGAGCGAGCTGCAGCCGAAGCTCACCGTCCGCGAGGCGTTGGAGCTGTACGCCTCCTTCCATCGGCGGCCGCTCGACTGGGGGCCGCTCGCCGAGCGTCTCGGCCTGACCTCGAAGCTGGGCACCCGGTTCGCGAAGCTGTCCGGCGGTCAGAAGCAGCGCCTGTTCATCGCGCTCGCCCTGATCGGCGACCCGCGGATCGTCGTCCTGGACGAGCTGACCACGGGCCTCGACCCGAGGGCCCGCCGGGACACCTGGCAGATCGTCGAGGACGTGCGCGCGAACGGCGTCACCGTGCTGCTGGTGACGCATTTCATGGAGGAGGCCCAGCGGTTGTGCGACCGGATCGCGGTGATCGACCAGGGCCGGGTGGCCGCTCTGGACACCCCGGCGAACCTGGTCCGGCGCTCGGCGGGGGCCACCGTCATCAGCTTCACCCCGTCCGCCCCGCTGGACGACCGTGACCTGAACGCACTGCCCGAGCTCGTCTCCGTCGAGCACCGCGACGGCCGGGTCACGCTGTCCGGCACGGACGAGACCGTCAACGCCGTCGTCACCCTCCTCGCCCGCCACCGGGTCACCGCCCACCAGCTGCGCGTCCTGGACGCCACCCTCGACGACGCGTTCCTCGACCTGACGAAGAACGCCCCGCACGACGCCGACGCCGCCCACGACGCCCCGCACGACGTCACGCGCGTCGGCACGAAGGAGACCGCGACATGAGCACCGCCGTACTGCGCACCGAGGCCCGCCTCTTCCGCCGCGAACCGGGCGCCCTCTTCTGGATCCTGCTCTTCCCGGCCCTCCTCCTGGTGATCCTCGGCTCCGTCCCGTCGTTCCGGCAGCCGAGCGACGACCTCGGCGGTCTGCGCACGGTCGACGTCTACGTCCCGGTGGCCGTGCTGCTCGGGCTGATCGTCGGCGGTCTGCAGTCGATGCCGCAGACCCTCACCGGATACCGGGAGCGCGGCATCCTGCGCCGGATGTCCGCGACGCCGGTCCGCCCGGCCGTCCTGCTGTCCGCGCAGATGCTGGTCTACGGCGCGGCGTCCCTGGCGTCGGCGCTGCTGGTCCTCGCGGTCGGGCGGCTCGGCTTCGCCGTGCGCCTGCCCGAGCAGCCCTTCGGCTACGTCCTCGCCCTGCTGCTGGCGGTCCTGGCGGCCCTGGCCCTCGGATCGGTGGTGTCCGCCCTGTCCCCCACGACGAAGATCGCCGGCGCGATCGGCTCCGCCGTGTTCTTCCCGTCGATGTTCTGCGCGGGGGTGTGGGCGCCGGTGCAGAGCATGCCGGACGTCGTCGCCCGCATCGTGGGCTGCACTCCCTTCGGGGCGGCCGCGCAGGCCCTGAACCAGGCGGCGGCCGGTCACTGGCCGGGCTGGGACCACCTGGGCGTGCTGGCGACGTGGATCCTGCTGCTGACGGGCGCCGCGGCGCGCTGGTTCCGTTGGGAGTAGGCGGGGGGCCGTGCAGACTGTGGACATGACCGCGGCGGACAGCCGGATCGACCGGCGCTGGGAGCAACTGCACACCTGGGGGCCCTACGGACTGCTCGGCATCAGCGCCGTCCTCGCGATCGCCTCCGCCGACCCGCACGTCGCGCCGGCCACCTGGTACACCGCCTGGTCGCTGATCGGCGCCGCGGTCGTGCTCCAGCTGTGCCGGCACAGCACGCGCCGCCCCGGCCGGATGCGCGCCCCCTCGCCGGGCGGCGCCGCCTACTACGTCGTCCGCTGGGGCCTCGCCTTCGCCCTCACCTGGCTCAACCCGTTCTTCGCGTTCTACGCCGCCGCCGGCTACATGGACGCCGACGAGACCCTCCCGAGCCGGTGGCAGCGGTTCGGACTGTTCATGAGCGCCGTCACCGTGGCCGGCGCGCAGGCCGGCGGGATGCCCTTCGACGGCCTGATGCAGTGGATCGTCTTCGCCGGCCTCCTGGTGGCCAACTCCGGCCTGCAGATGGTCGTCGCGCATCTCACCGAGCAGGAGACCCGGCGCGCCCACGAGCGCACCGCGACCATCGCCGAACTCGAACGCACCAACGCCGCCCTGCAGCGGGCCCTCGACGAGAACGCCGCGCTGCACGCCCAACTCCTCGTCCAGGCACGGGAGGCAGGGGTGGCCGACGAGCGCCGGCGCCTCGCCGCCGAGATCCACGACACCCTCGCCCAGGGCCTGACCGGGATCATCGCCCAGCTCCAGGTGGTGACGAACAGCCCCGACCCCGGCGTCGCCCGCGTCCATCTCCAGCGCGCCTTCGACCTGGCCCGGCACAGCCTCGGCGAGGCCCGCCGCTCCGTGCACAATCTGGCCCCGGTGGCGCTGGCGGACGCCGGGCTGCCCGAGGCCCTCGAGAAGACGGTCGCCGAATGGGGCGAACGGACGGGCGTGCGCGCGGAGTTCACGCTCACCGGCGCCGCGGAGCAGCTCCACGAGGAGGTCGCGGCCACCTTGCTGCGCATCGCGCAGGAGGCCCTGTCGAACGCCGCCCGCCACGCCCGGGCCTCGCGCCTCGGCGTCACCCTGTCGTTCCTGGGCGACGAGGTGATCCTCGACATCCGCGACGACGGCCTCGGCTTCGACCCGCTCGCCCTCCCGGCCCGCTCCCCGGCCGGCGGGTTCGGCCTCGACGGCATGCGGGCCCGCGCCGAACGCATCGCGGGCTCCTTCGTCGTGGAGTCCGAGCCGGGGCACGGAAGCGCACTGTCGGCTCGCGTACCGTTGGTCCGCCATGACAGATGACCTGTGCGTCTCCCTGCTGATCGTCGACGACCATCCCGTCGTGCGGGACGGCCTGCGCGGCATGTTCGAGTCGGCCCCCGGCTTCACGGTCCTCGGCGAGGCGTCGAACGGCGTCGAGGCCGTCGCGAAGGCGGGAGAACTCGATCCGGACGTGATCCTGATGGACCTGCGGATGCCCGGAGGCGGGGGAGTGGACGCCATCCGGGAGCTGGCCCGCGACGGCGCCCGCGCCAGGGTCCTCGTCCTCACGACGTACGACACCGACACCGACACGCTCCCCGCGATCGAGGCCGGCGCGACGGGCTACCTCCTCAAGGACGCCCCTCGCGACGAGCTGTTCACGGCGGTCCGCGCGGCGGCGCAGGGCCGTACGGTCCTGTCGCCCGCGGTGGCCACCCGGCTGGTGTCCGCGGTCCGCGCCCCCCGCAGCCCCGGCGAGGAGCCGCTCTCCGCGCGCGAGCGCGAGGTGCTGGCCCTGGTCGCCCGGGGCGCCTCCAACCGCGAGATCGCCCGCGACCTGTTCATCAGCGAGGCCACCGTCAAGACGCATCTCACCCACCTGTACGCCAAGCTCGGCGTCAACGACCGCGCGGCCGCGGTGGCGAGGGCGTACGACCGGGGCATCCTCGGCTGACGGCTGACGGCTGACGGCTGACGGCTGACGGCTGACGGCTGACGGCTGACGGCTGACGGCTGACGGCTGACGGCTGACGGCTGACCGCCGCCCGCCGTCCGCCGCTCGTCGACCCCTGACCGCGCTCGCTGTCCGTCCGCCGCCCGTGTCGCGGCCGCGTGCCTGCGCCCGGCTCACTCCGCCACCCGCAGCAGCAGCACCGCCCGTCCCGGCACCGTCACCGTGGCGCCCGCCGGGAGGGCGACCCCGGGCGCCTCGTCCTGCTCCTCGCGGGAGGTGTCGACGACCACCTCGTACCGCTGCGCCCACGGCGGGCCCGGGAGAACGAAGTCCACCGGACGGTCCCCCGCGTGCAGGACGGCGAGGAAGCTGTCGTCGGCGATCGGGGCGCCCCGTTCGTCGCGGCCGGGGATGTCCCGCCCCGAGAGGTACATCGCCAGCGTGGCCGCGGGCGCGAACCAGTCCCCCTCCGTCATCTCCGTGCCCCGCTCCGTGAACCAGGCCAGGTCCCGCAGCCCGTCCGCCGAGTGCGCCCGCCCGGAGAAGAAGGCGCGGCGGCGGAGCACCGGGTGGCGGTGCCGCAGCGCGATCAGCCGGGCGGTGAGGTCGAACAGGGCCCGCCAGCCCGGCTCCTCCAGCAGCTCCCAGTCCACCCAGCTGATCTCGTTGTCCTGGCAGTAGGCGTTGTTGTTGCCCTGCTGGGTGCGCCCGAACTCGTCCCCCGCGACCAGCATCGGCACGCCCGTCGACAGCAGCAGCGTCGTCAGCAGGTTGCGCAGCTGCCGTCGCCGCAGCGCCCGGATCTCCTCGTCGGCCGTCGCGCCCTCGGCGCCGCCGTTCCAGGAGCGGTTGTCGTTCGTGCCGTCCCGGTTGCCCTCGCCGTTGGCCTCGTTGTGCTTGCGCTCGTACGACACCAGGTCGCGCAGGGTGAAGCCGTCGTGCGCGGTGACGAAGTTGACCGACGCGTACGGCCGTCGTCCGCCCCACGCGTACAGGTCGCTCGAGCCCGACAGCCGGTAGCCCATCTCCCGCACGTCCGGCAGGGCGTGCCGCCAGAAGTCCCGCACGGCGTCGCGGTAGCGGTCGTTCCACTCCGTCCACAGCGGCGGGAAGGCGCCCACCTGGTAGCCGCCCGAGCCCACGTCCCAGGGTTCGGCGATGAGCTTCACCCGGCGCAGCACCGGGTCCTGCGCGATCACCGCGAGGAACGGGGAGAGCATGTCGACGTCGTGCATGGACCGGGCGAGCGCCGCCGCCAGGTCGAAGCGGAATCCGTCGACCCCCATCTCCGTCACCCAGTAGCGCAGCGAGTCGGTGATCAGACGCAGCACATGCGGCTGGACCACGTGCAGGGTGTTCCCGCAGCCCGTGTAGTCGGCGTAGCGGCGGGCGTCGGACTGCAGTCGGTAGTAGCCGCGGTTGTCGACGCCCTTCAGCGAGAGGGTGGGGCCCAGTTCGCCGGCCTCCGCCGTGTGGTTGTAGACGACGTCGAGGATCACCTCGATCCCGGCCGCGTGCAGGGCGCGCACCATCCGCTTGAACTCGCCGACCTGCTGCCCGGTCGTCCCCGAGGCGGCGTACGCGGCGTGCGGGGCGAAGTAGCCGATCGAGTTGTAGCCCCAGTAGTTCTTCAGGCCGCGACGCAGCAGATGGTCCTCGTGCGCGAACTGGTGGACCGGCAGCAGCTCCACCGCCGTGACGCCGAGCCGCACCAGATGCTCCACCGCCGCCGGGTGCGCCAGACCGGCGTAGGTGCCGCGCAGTTCCTCCGGGACGCCGGGATGCCGTCGGGTGAAGCCGCGCACATGCAGCTCGTAGATCACCGAGTCCGCCCACGGCGTCTTCGGGCGGCGGTCGTCGGCCCAGTCGTCGTCGTCGTGCACCACGACGCCCTTGGGCACGTGCGGCGCGGAGTCGCGTTCGTCGCGCACGGTGTCGGCGACCTGCTGCTGGGGCCAGTCGCGGACGTGCCCGTACACCTCCGGCGGCAGCAGGAACTCGCCGTCCACCGCGCGGGCGTACGGGTCGAGGAGCAGCTTCGCCGGGTTCCAGCGGCCGCCGGTCCACGGGTCCCAGCGGCCGTGCACCCGGTAGCCGTAGCGCTGGCCGGGCATGATGCCGGGCACGAAGCCGTGCCAGATCTCGTGCGTGAGCTCGGTGAGCCGGGCCCGCGTCTCGCGGCCCGTCTCGTCGAACAGGCACAGCTCGACCGCCTCGGCGCCGCCCGCCCACAGCGCGAAGTTGGTGCCGGCCACCCCGTCCGGGCCGACCCGGAACCGGGCGCCCAGCGGTGTGGACGCGCCCGGCCACACGGGTGGGCCCGGCACCCTGCGCGAGACGCCGTATCCGACGGCCTCCGGCGCGGCGCGCTCGGCCGCCACCGCCTCCTGCTCGGCTGCGCTGGACACCGTCTAGCCCTCCCGCGGCTCGTGGGACGTCGGGGGGAGAGGAGCGCGCGGCGTCCCGTCCGCGGCTCCCCGTCCGGCCGTCCTCCCCCCATGTCTGCCCAGAGCGGCCCTCGCACTCACGTTTCCCCGGAGCGTGCCCGGTCGTTGGGCACCCCGTGAGGCATGGAGAAGGGCGCGCACGGCGCGCGGGGGTCGCACTGGCCGCCGTACTGACATGGGCAGGACTGCTGGCCGGGGCCGCCGGCTGTACCGGCGGAGGTGACGGCCGCAGCGGACTCGACCGGATGCTGGGCAAGCCACGTGCGCCCGAGGACGTCATCCGCGTCAGCCCGCAGGACGGCGCCAGGGGCGTGCGGCCCGGGACGGACCTGTCGGTGCGGGTGCCGGACGGACGGCTGGAGTCGGTGAAGGTCGTCAGGTCGCAGGACGCGCGGGAGAGCGAGGTGAAGGGGCGGATCGCGGCGGACGGTCTGAGCTGGCGGCCGGCCGAGGACCGGCTCGGGCTCGCCGCCCGCTACACGGTCGACGCGGTGGCGCTGGACGGCGAGGGCAACCGTTCGGCGCGCCACACCACGTTCACCACCTTCGTCCCCGAGAAGCGCTTCATCGGCTACCTCACGCCCGAGAACCGGGCCACCGTGGGCACCGGGATGATCGTCTCGCTGGAGTTCAACCGTGAGATCGCCGACCGCGCGGCCGTCGAACGCGCCGTCCACGTCACGGCCGAACCCGCCGCCGAGGTCCGCGCGCACTGGTTCGGCGGCACCCGGCTCGACTTCCGCCCCGAGGAGTACTGGCGGCCGGGCACCGAGGTGACGGTCGACCTCGCGCTCAGGGACGTCGAGGGGGCGCCGGGCGTCTACGGCCTGCAGGACAAGACGTTCTCCTTCACCGTCGGCCGCAGCCAGGTCTCCCTGGTGGACGCCGCGAAGCACACCATGCAGGTGCGGCGGGACGGCGAGCTGCTGGCCACCGTGCCGATCACCGCCGGGTCGCCGCAGAACACCACCTACAACGGCAAGATGGTGGTGAGCGAGATGCTGGAGCTGACCCGGATGAACGGCGCCACGGTCGGCTTCAAGAAGGCCGACGGCAAGGGCGAGTACGACATCCCGGACGTTCCGCACGCCATGCGGCTGACCGGTTCCGGCACCTTCCTGCACGGCAACTACTGGGCGGACGACGTCTTCGGCAGGGCCAACGTCAGCCACGGCTGCGTGGGTCTGCGGGACGTGAAGGGCGGCGGCTCGGACACGCCCGCGGGCTGGTTCTTCGACCGCTCGCTCGTCGGCGACGTCGTCGAGGTGGTCCACAGCAAGGACAAGCAGGTCGCCCCGGACAACGGCCTCGGCGGCTGGAACATGACCTGGAAGGAGTGGACCGCGGGCAGTGCCCTGAAATGACCCTCCTTCCCGGTGCAACCATCCCCGCCGCTCCGCGGTCCCAGTTGGGACGGAACGGTGACCTTGGCCTGACACGAAGCTCAAATTCGTACGGTTAATATGCGCCAGAGATCGCGCGGGAGCGCTGGGGTGGGGGCCTGACCAGGGCCTTGCGAGGGGAGAACGACTTGAACGTGCGACCGATATCGGGGGCGTCGGTTGACGGGCGCTCACGGGGCCGCAACAGACGGCTGGCGCTGATCGTGGGCGGGATGATGCTCGCCGTCACGGCGTGCGGCGGTGGCGGCGACGGCTCGGGCTCCGGGTCCGACGCCAAGCCGAAGGGCGACAAGGGGGCCACGGCCGCCGCGGAGAGCAAGCAGTCGGAGGCGGTCGTCACCATCGCCCCGAAGACCGGCGCGAAGGACGTGGACACCAGCGGCGCCCTCAAGGTCACCGCGGCCAAGGGCAAGCTGACCGAGGTCACCGTCAAGGACGCCAAGGGCAGGAAGATCGACGGCGCGATCTCGTCCGACGGCGCCGGCTGGACGCCCGCCACGCACCTGGCCGCGTCCACCGCGTACCAGGTGCACGCGGTCGCCAAGGACTCCGCCGGCCGCACGGCCGCCGAGGACTCCGCCTTCACCACGCTGAGCCCGCAGAACACCTTCATCGGCAACTTCACCCCCGAGGACGGCTCCACGGTCGGCGTCGGCATGCCGTTCTCGGTGCGGTTCACCCGGGGCATCACCAAGCCGGCGGACGTCGAGAAGGCCATCAAGGTCACGACCGTGCCGGCGGTCGAGGTCGAGGGCCACTGGTTCGGCAACGACCGCCTGGACTTCCGCCCGGAGAAGTACTGGAAGGCCGGCACCAAGGTGACGGTCGAGCTGAACCTCGACGGCGTCGAGGGCCGCAAGGGCGTCTACGGCAAGCAGTCCAAGAAGCTGTCCTTCACCATCGGCCGCGACCAGGTGACCGTCGTGGACGCCAAGAAGCACACGATGCAGGTCATGCGGGAGGGCAAGGTCGTCAAGACCATCCCGGTCACCACCGGCAAGCCCGGCTACGCCACCTGGAACGGCCAGATGGTCATCAGCGAGAAGTTCACCGTGACCCGCATGAACGGCGACACGGTCGGCTACGACGGCGAGTACGACATCAAGGACGTCCCGCACGCCATGCGGCTGACCAACTCCGGCACCTTCGTGCACGGCAACTACTGGGGCGGCGACGCCTTCGGCAACTACAACGCCAGCCACGGCTGCATCGGCCTGCGGGACGTGCGCGGCGGCTACGACGGCTCCGTGCCGGCCGCGTGGTTCTTCAACCAGTCCATGGTCGGCGACGTGGTCGTCGTGAAGAACTCCACCGACCCGGTGGTCGACCCCTCCAACGGCCTCAACGGCTGGAACATCTCCTGGGCGGACTGGAAGAAGTAGGGTTCGCCCTCCTGCTCTCCCGGGCGGGCCCGGTGCTGTGACACACGGCACCGGGCCCGCCGTCGTTAGTGGTGGTTAACCTGCTGCCATGACCGTGAATCTCGAAGTCGCCGAAGGCGTCGGCACGATCCGCCTCGACCGCCCGCCCATGAACGCGCTGGACGTCGCCACGCAGGACCGTCTCAAGGAGCTCGCCGAGGAGGCGACCCGGCGCGACGACGTCCGCGCGGTCGTCCTGTACGGCGGCGAGAAGGTGTTCGCGGCGGGCGCGGACATCAAGGAGATGCAGGACATGGACCACACGGCGATGGTGCTGCGCTCCCGCGCCCTGCAGGAGTCCTTCACGGCGGTGGCCCGCATTCCCAAGCCCGTCGTGGCGGCCGTGACCGGATACGCGCTCGGCGGCGGCTGCGAGCTCGCGCTCTGCGCGGACTTCCGCATCGCCGGGGACAACGCCAAGCTGGGCCAGCCGGAGATCCTGCTCGGGCTGATCCCCGGAGCCGGCGGCACCCAGCGCCTCTCCCGGCTGATCGGCCCCTCCAGGGCGAAGGACCTGATCTTCACGGGCCGGATGGTCAAGGCCGACGAGGCGCTGACCCTCGGCCTGGTGGACCGGGTGGTGCCGGCCGCCGACGTGTACACCGAGGCGCACGCCTGGGCGGCGAAGCTGGCCCAGGGGCCGGCGCTGGCGCTGCGCGCCGCGAAGGAAGCGGTCGACACCGGTCTGGAGACGGACATCGAGACGGGTCTGGCGGTGGAACGCACCTGGTTCGCGGGTCTGTTCGCCACCGCCGACCGTGAGACCGGCATGCGCAGCTTCGTGGAGGAAGGGCCCGGCAAGGCCAAATTCCTGTGACTGACGTCTCGTTCGTGGACGTCGTCAGCGCTTGCTCTTGACGGGACTTCTCACCCGCGTCCCCCGATGGGGCGGTTTAGGGGAACCTTAAGGCGACCTTAAGCCTGTCTTGTCGGGGGTGTCCGCCGCTTGCCGCGGGGCGGGTCTTCGCACCAGGTCAGGGTCGGTTTGTCGGCATCTGTACTGCCCTTGGCATATGCCGATCGAGTCAATCGGAATGAGGGATTCCGGGGGGCGTATTCCACAGGAACGGCCCCGGAGGGCGCTCGGTGCGGCCATGATGGGGGGCATGGCGGGGCTGGAGGGCATCGAACAGCCGCGGGGACACAGCCGTGCGGCCGCGGCGCGCTGGTCGCCTGCGGTCGAGGACGAACGGGCGCTCAAGGCGCTGGAGTTGTTCGGCAATCCGACGGAGGGCGAGGTGCCGTTGCCGTCCCGCCCCGAGTCCGCCGCCGCGGCCCGCCGACTGGCCCAGGTCGTGGTCCTGCGTCAGTGGGGGCTCGGCCCCAGGATGGCCGAGGACGCGGTGCTGCTCGTCTCCGAACTCGTCGGCAACGCCGTGCGGCACACCGGCGCCCGCGTCTTCGGCCTGCGGATGCGGCGCCGGCGCGGCTGGATCCGCGTCGAGGTCCGCGACCCTTCCCGCGGGCTGCCCTGTCTGATGCCGGTTCAGGAGACAGACGTCAGCGGGCGGGGCCTCTTCCTCGTCGACAAGCTGTCCGACCGCTGGGGGGTCGACCTGCTGCCCCGCGGGAAGACGACCTGGTTCGAGATGCGGGTCGCCGACCGCTGACCGGTCCGTCAGGTCTCCCGCGCCCGGTACCCGGCGCCCGACCCCCGTCGGTGGACGCGGCCGACGGACGTGGCCGAGACGTCAATGGTCGGAATTGCGACATATCACCCCTTAAATGGTGTGGGTGACCCCATCCGACCGCCGTTCCGCGCTGCGGGCGGGCGCCGGGCTCGTCGCCGGGGGTGCGTTCGCGGCCGGGTGCTCGCCCGCCGTGTCCTCCTCCGGCGCCGCCCGACAGCCCGCCGCCGTCTCCCGGTCGCCCGTTTCCGGGCCCTCCGTCTCCAGGTCCCCCGCCCGCACCCCGGCCGCCCCCGCCCCGCGCGCCTTCCCCGGTCAGCCCGCCCAGATCGCGCACGGTCCCCGGGGCCGGCCCCGGGTCGCCCTCACCTTCCACGGGCAGGGCGACCCCGCCATCGCCCGCGCCGTGCTCGGCGAAGCGGAACGGCACGGCTCCCGGGTCACCGTCCTCGCCGTCGGGACCTGGCTCGACGAACATCCCGATCTCGCCCGCCGCATCCTCGACGGCGGCCATGACCTCGGCAACCACACCCAGCGGCATCTGGACGTCAACGCGATGTCCGAGGCCGAGGCGACGGCCGAGATCGCCGGGTGCGCGCAGCGGCTGCGCCGGCTCACCGGATCCGTCGGCGCCTGGTTCCGGCCCTCCCGAGCGGCCCGCGCCTCCCCGCTCGTCGCGGCGCTGGCCCGGCGGGCCGGCTACCCCCACGTCCTCTCCTACGACGTCGACTCCCTCGACTTCACCTCGCCCGGCGCCTCCGCCGTCGCCCGCAACGTCCTCGACACGATCCGCAACGGGTCCGTCGTGAGCCTGCACTTCGGGTACGCCGACACGGTCGCCGCACTCCCCGCCCTGCTGGACGAACTCGACCGCCGCGGACTGCGCGCGGTCACTGCCACGGAGCTGATCGGCTGATGCACCGCAATCTCGTCACCAGCGCCCTGCTGACCGGCGCCGCCCTCGCCGTCCTCGCCGCCTGCGGAACCGATGACCGCGGCGGCGGGCACGGGACGGGCCGGACCACCGAGGCGGCCGTGCCCGCGCCGGCGAAGAAGGTCGCCGGACCGGTCGTCGACGGCCTGCCGGGCATGCCGCCCGTGCTCGACCCCAAGGACGTCTACGCAGCAGACCGCCCGAACCGGCTCTCCCCGGTGGTGAAGAACTTCCCGTCCCGGGTCTACGTCCCCAACACCGAGTCCGACACCGTCTCCGTCATCGACCCGAAGACGTACCGGGTGATCGAGACGCTCCACGTCGGGCGCCAGCCCCAGCACGTCGTCCCCTCCTGGGACCTCAAGACCCTGTGGGTCAACAACAACCGCGGCCACACCCTCACCCCGATCGACCCCGCGACCGGCAGGGCGGGCAAGCCGGTCGAGGTGCACGATCCCTACAACCTCTACTTCACGCCCGACGGCAAGTACGCCGTCGTCATGGCCTCCCTCGACCGTGAGCTCGTCTTCCGGGACCCGCACACGATGAAGCGGATCAAGACCGAACCGGTCTCCTGCTACGGCGTCAACCACGCCGACTTCTCGCTGGACGGGAGGTACTTCATCGTGTCCTGCGAGTTCAGCGGCGAACTGCTGAAGGTCGACACCGCGCGGATGAAGGTCGTCGGCCAGCAGAAGCTGCCCCTCACGGGCGCCATGCCGCAGGACGTGAAGGTCTCCCCGGACGGCAAGCTGTTCTACGTCGCCGACATGATCGCCCACGGGATGTGGATCGTCGACGGCGACACCTTCGGCAAGCCGCGGTTCCTGCACACCGGAAAGGGCTGCCACGGGCTGTACGTCAGCCGCGACTCCCGGGAGATGTACGTCACCAACCGCGGCGAGGGCACCGTCTCCGTCTTCGACTTCACCAAGGGCGAGCTCACGAAGAAGTGGCGCCTGCCGGACGGCGGCAGCCCCGACATGGGCGGCGTCTCGGCGGACGGCAAGGTCCTGTGGCTGTCCGGACGGTACAACTCCGAGGTGTACGCGATCGACACCGCCGACGGTCACCAGCTCGCCCGCATCAAGGTCGGCAGCGGCCCGCACGGCCTGGCCGTCTATCCGCAGCCCGGCCGGTACTCGCTCGGCCACACGGGCGTCTTCCGCTAGCGGGAGGTCCTGCGTCCGTCGGCCGGCGGGGCCGTTAATCTGGCCTGCGTCAGTTGGACAGCAGAACAGCACATGTGCCGCAGGGCATGAAGAAGAGGGGCGGACCGGTGGCCGACATCGAAGAAGCGCGCAACCATTTCCAGCGGATCGACACGGACGGCGACGGCTTCATCACCGCGGTCGAGTTCAAGACCGCCCTGGCCCAGGAGGGCGACTGGAACGTCACCGAGTCGGTCGCCGAGGCCATCATCAAGTCCCGCGACCTGAACGGCGACAAGGTCCTGTCGTTCGACGAGTTCTGGGCCCACCTGAACAAGTGACGTGAACCGGCAGGGGGGCGCCGCGACGAGGCGCCCCCTTCGTCGTGCCCGTGCCTCTCGCAGCCTCGCAGCCTCGCAGCCTCGCGGTCTCGTGGCCGCGGAGCGTCGTGGGGGGCCGGAATAGATCCCCGCCGGGACAGGTTGACGTCGCCCAGAAGTATGCATGTGCATTGATTATTCGGCGCTCATCGACCAGCACGGTTCCTGGAAGGCAAGGCCTGTCATGAAGATCGGCATCATCGGCGCGGGCAACATCGGCGGCAACCTCACCCGCCGCCTCACCGCCCTCGGCCACGACGTCTCCGTCGCGAACTCCCGCGGCCCGCACACGCTCACGGAGCTCGCCGAGGAGACGGGGGCCGTCCCCGTCGCCGTCGAGGAGGCGGCACGCGGCGCCGAGATCGTGGTGGTCACCGTCCCGCTGAAGGCCGTTGCGAGCCTGCCGTCCGGCATCCTGGACGGCGCGGCCGACGGCCTGGTCGTCGTCGACACCAACAACTACTACCCGCGCGAGCGGGACGGGCGGATCGCGGCCATCGAGGACGAGGGGCTCACCGAGAGCGGCTGGGTCGAGCGGCAGCTCGGGCGCCCGGTCGTCAAGGCCTTCAACGGCACCTACGCCCAGGACCTCCTGGACCGTCCGCTGGCCGCCGGCCACCCCGACCGCATGGCGCTCCCGGTCGCCGGCGACGACGAGGCGGCCAAGGCGAAGGTCCGCGCCCTGATCGACGAGCTCGGCTTCGACACCGTCGACGCGGGCGGCATCGCCGACTCCTGGCGCCAGCAGCCCGACACCCCGGTCTACGGTCTGCAGGCCGGCGTCGACGCCGTCGCCAGGGCCCTGGCCGACGCGAGCCCGGAACGCCCGGCGGCCTTCCGCGGCTGAGGCGTGTTTCGAAAGTCCCGTCTGCCGGGCTGCCTCCAGCCCGGCGAGGGCGCGTCGTCCAGCCGCTGCCGGAACACCTGTGGCCCGCCACGGCGCTGCCCG
>NZ_JBEPBI010000055.1:0-45851 GCF_040299045.1 Streptomyces sp. NPDC001027 | reverse complement strand
CGACGACACCGTCGTGATCACCAGGGTCGTCCTCGACTCCGGCGGGACCCCGGCGAGTCTCACCGTCGCCGCGGCCTCGTCGAAGGACCTGACCGGCGCGGACTTCACCCTGTACACGGCCGACGGTACGAAGGTCGGCGTACTGCAGGGCTCTCTGGACGCCGGCGCCCGCACCCTCACCTTGGCGGGCGGCAACGACGGCAAGGTCCTCGCCGCCATCGCCGAGGGGGCCAAGCTGCGGATCGACAACCGCTGGTTCCTGGCCCTGTGCTCCTACTACCGTCATCAGATCCCGAGCCGCGCCGGGTTCCATGTCTGGGACCAGTTCCTGAGCGCGGACGGCAAGCCGCTGTACCCGCAGCGCTCCCTCGAGATCGCCCCGCTCATCTCGAGGGGCGCCAGTGGCGGCGGCAGTTGGAGCGGGATGCTGCACGGCAAGACGATCGCCGTGGCCAACCTGTTGGACTCCGACGCCTTCCCCTGGCACGCCGACTGGTACGACCAGCAGGTGCGGGCGCAGCTCGGCGACGCGTACGACGACACCTTCCGCCTCTGGTACAACGACTACGCCGACCACCAGGAAGACGCCGTCATCACCCCGGCACGCGAGGCTCACTTCATCGACTTCACGCTCATCGTGCAGCAGGCCCTGCGCGACGTGAGCGCGTGGACGGAGCGCGGTGTCAAGCCGCCTCGGTCCACCTGCTACACCGTGTCCGACGGCCAGGTGCGCGTTCCCGCGCGCGCTTCGGTCCGCCACGGCGTCCAGCCGGTGGTCCACCTGAGCGTGGGCCATGGGGACCGCGTCAAGGTCCGCACGGGAGAGCGGGTCGTCTTCCGCGCCTCGGTCCAGGTGCCGCCGGGCGCGGGCCAACTGGTGTCCGTCGAGTGGGACGCGCTCGGTACGGGGGCGTACTCGCCGGTGCCGTTCGGCGCGGGGCGCCAGGAGGTGGACCTGCACCGCACGCACGCCTACACCGCACCCGGCACCTACTTCGCGGTCCTACGCGCCACCGTGCAGCGCGAAGGTGATGCGAAGACCCCCTTCGCACGGGTGCAGAACCTGGCCCGCGTACGCGTCGTCGTGCGCTGACCTGCGAAGCACCCCGCCTCACTGATACCGGTACCGGGACGGGCGGAGTCTCTCGGCCTCCCCGCTCGGGCTCCGCCCGCCCGGCACCACCAGTACCGCTTCCCGTCGTCCTCAGCAGGAGCATGAACGGGCTCGGGTACGCATCGCGGTCCGCTGACGTCGCGTTCCCGTACGACGGCGGGCTGAAATAGGATGCCGCGCATGACCGACGTGCAGCCGGGACGCAAGCAGGCGGTGGCCCGCGCCACGATCAAGGACGTGGCGCGGGAAGCCGGTGTCTCGGTCTCGGCCGTCTCCAAGGTCCTGCGCGACGCGTACGGCGTCAGTGCGGAGATGCGCGAGAAGGTCACTGCGGCGATCACTCGCCTCGACTACCGGCCGCACGCCGGGGCACGCGCCATGCGCGGCAAGTCCTTCACCGTCGGTGTCGTCCTGACCGACCTGTCCTCGCCGTTCCAGACCGAGGTCGCCCAGTCGATCAGTTCGGCGCTGGGCGAAGGCCCCTTCCAGGAGATCATCGCGATCGGCGGGACCGAGCCGGCGCGGCAGCGCCACTGTGTGGAAGCGCTGGTGGACCGCCAGGTCGACGGGCTCATCCTGATCGCGCCCTGGGTGGAGGTGGACTGGCTGGAACAGCTCGGTGACCGCATCCCGACGGTCGCGGTGGCCCTGCACGGCACTCCCGAGCACGTGGACACCGTGACCAACGACGACCGTCTCGGCGCCGCGCTCATGGTGGATCGCCTGGTGAGACTCGGCCACCGCCGCATCGCGCACACGGCGATGCCCGACGGCCCGTTCCAGGAGCCCTACGTGCTCTCGCACACCGCCCGCCGGCGCGGCTATGAGGAGGCCATGCGGCGCCACGGTCTCAAGCCGGACGTCGTCGTGACCTCGTACTCGGAACTCGGTGGGCACGAGGCAGCGACCGAACTCCTCGCGCGACCGCAACCGCCGACCGCGATCTTCGCCGGCGCGGACATAGCGGCCCTGGGAGTGCTGCGGGCCGCGGCGGACAAGGGCCTCAGCGTCCCCGCCGACGTGAGCGTCGTCGGCTACGACGACATCTTCGCCGCCCGCATAAGCCGCGTCTCACTGACGACGGTCGACCAGTCCGGCGAGCTCACCGGCTCCGTCAGTGCACGGCTTCTCCTCGAACGCATCAAGGGCCGCGGCGTGTCCGTGCACTACGTCGTCGCACCTCGCGTGGTGGAACGGAGCACGGCTGCGGCGCCGTCCGCGTCCTGAGGGCCCGGCCGTGGCTGGTGCGGTCGGTCGAGCGCGTCAGCGCCCGGACGCTCTGCTCGCCGACCGCGGCTACGACCACGACACGTACCGACGGCTGGCACGGGCGCGCGGTATCGCGCCGCTGATCGCCGAGCGAGGCCAAAAGCACGGCTCTGGCCTGGGCGTCTTCCGTCCTGTACAGGCGGCGACGCTCTGTCTCGCTCACCGGTCGCACATCGGCGTCGGATCAGAGAAGCTCGGGCTGCGGTTCGCGTCGCGGTTCCGCGTGGCCCGGCACGGCCGTCAGTTTCGACTGCATGGTGATCCGTGCATAGCCGTACACCACTGAAACCGTTGCCAGCATGAGCAACGGGCCGAACACCCACGGAAGGGCGGCCATCTCCGTCGAGAGACAGCGGTACGACACCAAGAACGCGGTGAAGACCGTTGCGCCGTAGACGACGAACCGCTTCGCCGGCCGGTCCCAGCCGCGGTCGAGCGAGCCCAGCGCCATATCGATCGTGAGGGTGAAGACCACACCGGCGATGATGTCCGCGCCGTAGTGATAACCGAAGCCCAGCGTCGCGCCCAGCGTGGCGACCAGCCAGAACGCGCCTGCGAACCGCAGCACCCACGGGCCCTTGAGGGCATGGACGAAGATCGCGGTGGCCCATGCCGTGTGCAGACTGGGCATGCAGTTGCGCGGGGTGACCGCGTTGAACGGCACAGGCTGCGGATTGCCGACCGGCGGCGGAGTGTGCGGCCACAGATTGGTCACGGCCCAGTGCCCTCCGTCGGCGCCGTAGGCGAAGACCGGTCCGACCACCGGGAAGAGCATGTAGATGCCGGGCCCCAGCAGGCCGATGACCAGGAAGGTGCGCACCAGATGATGGCCCGGGAAACGGCGCTCGACCGCCACACGGCGCAGTTGGTACAGAGCGACCGCGACCGCCGCGACCGGAAGCTGGATGTAGACCCATTCGAGAATGTGGGCGCCGACCGTGCCGGTGGACGCGACGATCCGGCCCGCCAGCCACGACGGGTTGCCCAAGGCGTGATCGGCGGTGGCCACGTACTGGTCCAGCACCGTCGGGCGGGTCTTCGCCGTGATCAGTAGCCAGGCGTAGCCGGTCTTGCGGCCGGCGACCAGCAGCAGGGCCAGTCCCACGCCCTTCAGCAGCAGGACACGGTCCCGGCCGGTTCGGCGCGTGAGGGCGATGACGCCGCAGGCCAACGTCACCCACAATGCGCCGTTGCCGAACATCGCCTCGGCGTCGACAGCCCTTCGCACGAGCCAGAAGACGACGTCGATGCCGACCGCCGCACCGAGCGCGACGAACCGCTGGCGCCACGTGAGCACCACCGTCATCAACGCCATGCCGGCGTACAGCACGGTCCCCGACCTGGGTGCGAAGATCACCTCTCGCGCCTGGTCGGTGATCGGCCCCCGCACCCCGTACCGACGCGAGGCGATCTCCAGCGCGATGAGGAATCCGAGGCCCACCACGGTCACCGCGACCCACAACATGCTGCGTGGTCGACGCCATGGAACCGCCCGAAGGCTGCCGCTTATTCGCGAGAAACCGTGCAATACCCGAGATATCAATTTTCCAGCCGGTGTGTCATATTTCCATATCATTGCCCGCGAGCTCGAACATGCTAGCGGAACAGGCGGCTTCACCGATCCCCGGTACGTCGCATACAGCGATCGACGCCATCCGCCCGCGGCTCGACGGCGACCGGCCCGCCCACCGCGACCGGCACCCCTCCTCCGGGCAGCACGGGACGGAGACGATGTCCGTGCCGGCGGGACGGCGTCATGACCGATGTGGACATCATTGACAGTGCGCTGGGCGAGGGCAGCGAAAGGTCAGCCTGCTTCCCTTACACCATGTCCGCTGCCGTCCAGGCTGCGGATCTCAGTACGTCGCCCGCCCGCCGCTGATGTCGTAGACCGCGCCGGTGGAGAAGCTGACCCGGTCCGAGGCGAGGAAGGCGACCAGTTCCGCCACCTCTTCCGGGCGTCCGATCCGCTGCATGGGAATGAGGCCGGTGATGTGTTCGAGCACCTCGGGAGCGGTGCTGTCGTTCATGGGGGTGGCGATCACCGCGGGGGCGACGACGTTGACGAGGACGCCGCTGGTGGCCAGTTCCTTGCCCGCCGACTTGGTGAGCGCGATCACGGCCGCCTTGGACGCGGAGTAGGCGGACAGGTTGGGGTTGCCGTCCTTGCCGGCCATGCTCGCGAAGTTGACCACGCGTCCCCAGCCCCGGTCGCGCATCCCGGGGACGAACATCCGCAGGGTGTTCACCGTGCCCAGGACGTTGACGTCGAGGACCCGGCGCCACTCCTCGGCGGTGGTCTCCACGAGCGGCTTGTTGGGGCCGACGACGCCGGCCGAGTTGACCAGTATGTCCACCGGCCCGATCTCGTCGCGGATCCGGCGCAAGGCCTGTTCGTCTGTCACGTCGGCGCAGACGTCGGCACCGTCGATGTCCAGGGTGGTCACTCTCACCCCGTCGCTGCGAAGCCTCTGGGCGGCGGCTAGGCCGAGTCCGCCGGCGCCTCCGGTGACGAGGGCCGTCTTCGTCGTCGTCATGGCTCTCCTGTGAGTCGAGGGCGTGGGTACGAACGCGCGAGCTTTCGGTCAGTCGGGCGTCGGGCGGGTGACTTCTTCGAGCACTTCGAGGAGGTGCCGGTAGGGGCGTCCGGTCGCCCGCGTCATGCCGAGTTCGCAGGTGCGGTTCACCGAGACGTACGCCGTCGCGTGCACGGTGCGGAGGGAGCGGGCCTCGGCAGCGACGGCGGAGGCCGCCAGTTCCGGATGCAGCAGTCCTCGGTCCCCGGCGAAGGCGCAGCAGCCCCATTCCTCCGGCTGGATCACGTCCTCTGCGGCCGCGGCGGCCACGCGCAGCAACGCCGGGTTGAGACCGAGCTGCGTCGAGGCACAGGTGGGGTGGACGACGAGTGAGGGGATGCGCCGGGCAGCAGGCAGACCTGGCAGGACCTCCGCGTCGACGAACGCCACCGCGTCCGTCACAGTGATCCCCTCCTCCGCCAGGAGGTGCGTCAGGCCTTCCGTGCAGGAGGCCGCGTCGACCACCACCGGCAGCGCCCCGTCGTCCGTTGCCGACCGCAGGACGGGGACGACGCGCTCGCGCATCACGGCATGACCGTCGGTCAGTCCCTTCGACTTCCACGGCGTGCCGCAGCACAGGGAAGCGATCCCCTCAGGTACCCGCACCTCGACTCCGGCCCGCTCGGACAGGGCCAGGAACGCGTCCCCGACGCCGTTCCCCTTCCCCGGCCCGACGGCGCCGAACATCGTGGACACGCAGGCCGGGAAGTAGACCGCTTGCGCGGACTCCGCAGTTCGGGGGCGTCTCCGCCTGCCGCCGCGCGGAAGCTCCGGGGACCATGCGGGTACGACGTCGGCGCCGAGCAGCGCCCTCCCGGCCGCTGTCGCGCTCACGGGCAGGGCGGCCGGCACGGCCCGTGCCGCGGTGAGCGCACCGGCCGCGACGCGGGTGACGCCGTCCCAGTGCCGGGCCGCCGAGGCCCAGGCCTTCTGTTCGGTGGGGCCGCGCCGTTCGGCGCGCAGTCGGCGGGTCAGGTCGCCCGTGTCGATGAGCACCGGGCACGCCGTGCGGCACATGCCGTCGACCGCGCAGGTGTCGACGACGTCGTACTGGGATTCCGCCTCCAGCCGGCCGACCAGTTCGGCGTCTCCCGCCGTCCGGGCACGGGCGAGCTCGCGGCGCAGCACGATCCGACGGCGCGGGGTCGTGGTGAGATCCTGGCTGGGACAGACCGGTTCGCAGTAGCCGCACTCCACACAGCGGTCCACTTCCTCCTCGACCGTGGGAGTCGACTTGAGGTGACGGATGTGGACGCCCGGGTCGTCGCTGATCAACACGCCCGGATTGAGCAGTCCGTGCGGGTCGAGAAGGTGTTTGACCTCGCGCATCACGTCGTAGAGCTCGTCGCCGTACTGGCGACGGACGTACGGCGCCATGATGCGTCCCGTGCCGTGCTCCGCCTTGAGGGTGCCGCCGTGGCCCAGGACGAGATCGACCATGTCGTCGGTGAACGCCAGGTAGCGCTCGACCAGTTCGGGTCGGTCGAAGTCCTCGTTGAGGAGGAAGTGGACGTTGCCGTGCCGTGCGTGCCCGAAGATCACGCCTCCGGTGTAGCCGTGACGGTCGAACAACTCGGTGAGCTGCGAACAGGTGGGCAGCAGTCGATCGACCGGTACGGCGACGTCCTCCAGCAAGGCCGTCGTGCCGGACGGGCGTGCGCCCGCGACCGCGGTGTAGAGCCCCTTGCGGATGTGCCAGAGCGCAGCACGGGTAGCCGGTTCGGTCGTCAGCGTGCCGGGAGCGGCCAGCGGGAGTGCAGCCAGGACCGGGGCGGTCTCCGAGACTCTTTCGCGCAGCGCCTCGGCCGTCGGATCCTGGTGTTCGACCAGGAGGGCGGTATGACCTCGCACCTGCGTCTCCCGCAGCGCGGCAGGGGCTCCGGGGTCCCGCTGGGCGATGCGCAGGCTTGTGGCGTCGAGGAGCTCGATGGTGACGAAGCCGGCGGCCACCAGGTCGGGCAGGGCGCCGGTCGCAGCGGTGAGATCAGGGAAGACGAGCAGCCCAGTGGCCGCGTGCGGATGGGCGGGCACGGTGCGGAAGGTCGCCTCGGCGACGAAGGCGAGGGTGCCCTCGCTGCCGATGACCAGGTGGGTGAGGATGTCGACCGGGCGGGTGTGGTCCACGAACGAGTTCACGCCGTAGCCCATGGTGTTCTTGATGGAGTACAGGCGGCGGATCGTCTCGACCGAGGCGGGGTTGCCGCGTACGCGGTCCCGCAGGCGCAGGAGTCCCTCGTGGACGTGCGGTTCGCGGGCGCGAAGGCGGTCGTCCGCGTCTGCTGCGCCCGTGTCGATGACCGTGCCGCTCGGCAGGACCAGGACGGCCGACTCCAGGGTGCGGTAGGCGTTGAGTTCGGTGCCGCAGGCCATGCCGCTGGAGTTGTTGGCGACGACGCCGCCGATCGTGCAGGCGCTCTCACTGGCGGGGTCCGGGCCGAGTCTGCGGCCGTAGCGGGCAAGACGACGGTTCACCGCCCGCACGGTGGCGCCCGGTTGGACCCGTACGCGGTTGCCGTCGTCGAGGATCTCGATGCCGCGGAAGTCACGACGGGTGTCGACGAGGATTCCGTCGTTGGCGGCCTGGCCGGAGAGACTGGTGCCGCCGGAGCGGAACGTCAGGGACAGGCCGTGGGCCGCGCTCGTGCGCAGGAGCTCGGCCACCTGGGTCGCGTCCTTCGGGGTGACCACCGCGTCGGGCACGAGCAGGTAGTGCGAGGCGTCGTGGGCGAAGGCGAGGCGGTCGGAGGCGCGGGCGGCCACGGCGCCCGGGACCGCCGCCTCCAGCCGCGCCAGCAGCGTGGCGTCGGGCGTGAGGAGACCGTCAGTGCGACTCACGGCTCACCTCCGATCCGCTGGAGCCGACCAGGAAGTCCAGGTCGGCGCCGGTGTCGGCCTGCAGGACGTGGTCGACGTAGAGGCGTTCCCAGCCGCGGCGGGGGGCGGCGAATCCGTCGACCGTGGCCTGGTCGGGCCCCCGGGCGGCGAGTTCGTCGGCGGGTACGTCGACGTCGATGCGGCGGGCCTCGACGTCGAGGCTGATGAAGTCCCCGGTGCGTACGAGCGCCAGCGGACCGCCCGCCGCGGCCTCCGGCGCCACGTGCAGCACGACGGTGCCGTACGCCGTGCCGCTCATCCGGCCGTCGCAGACCCGGACCATGTCACGCACGCCCTGCTCGAGCAGCTTCTTCGGCAGCGGCATGTTGGAGACCTCGGGCATCCCCGGATACCCCTTGGGGCCGCAGCCCCGCAGGACCAGGACCGAGTCGGCGTCGACATTGAGGTCCGGGTCGTCGATTCGGGCGCGGAAGTCCTCGATGGAGTCGAACACCAGGGCCCGGCCCCGGTGTCGAAGCAGGTGGGGTGAGGCCGCCGCGGGCTTGACGAGCGCGCCGTCGGGGGCCAGGTTCCCCCGCAGGACGGCGATGCCGCCCTCGGCGACCAGCGGCTCGGCGCGGGTGCGGATGACCTCGCCGTCCCAGATCGGGGCGTCGTCGAGATAGTCGACGAGCGGGGTTCCGGTGACCGTCAGTGCGTCCGGATCGAGCAGGTCGCGGGCCTCGCGCAGGACGGCGAGCAGGCCTCCGGCGCGGTGGAAGTCCTCCATGAGGAAGCGGCCGGCCGGCTGGAGGTCCACCAGGACCGGTACGCGCGAGCCGATGCGGTCGAAGTCGTCGAGCGTGAGCTCGATGCCCAACCGGCCCGCGATCGCCAGGAGATGGACGACGGCGTTGGTCGAACCGCCGACGGCGGCCAGTGCCACGATCGCGTTGTGGAACGACGCCTTGGTCAGGAAGGACCCCGGCCGCCGGTCGGCGCCCACCATGTCGACTGCCAGCCGGCCGGTGTGGTGCGCGGCCTCCAGCAGCCGGCTGTCGGGCGCGGGGGTCCCTGCCACACCGGGGATCACCGTGCCCAGCGCCTCCGCGACCAGAGCCATCGTCGATGCCGTCCCCATGGTGTTGCAGTGGCCGCGGCTGCGGATCATCGCCGACTCGGAGCGTACGAACTGCTCCTGCGAGAGCGTGCCCGCGCGGACCTCCTCCGACAGCTGCCACACACCGGTGCCGCAGCCCAGCAGGCCGCCGCGGAAGGTGCCGTTGAGCATCGGTCCGCCAGGGACGACGACCGCGGGCAGGTCCACCGACGCGGCGGCCATCAGCAGCGAGGGGATGGTCTTGTCGCAGCCGCCCAGCAGCACGACACCGTCGATGGGGTTGGCCCGCAGCATCTCTTCCGTGGCCATCGCGGCCATGTTGCGCCACAGCATGGCCGTGGGCCGCACGTTCGTCTCCCCCAGCGACACCACCGGCAGGTCCAGCGGGATCCCGCCGGCCTCGTACACGCCGTTGCGGACCGAGGCCGCAACCTCGTCGAGGTGGGCGTTGCAGGGGGTCAGGTCGGAGGCGGTGTTGGCGACGGCGATCTGGGGCCGGCCGGTGAAGGCGTCGCCCGGCACACCCCGCCGCATCCACGCCCGGTGGATGTAGGCGTTGCGGTCCTGACCCGCGTACCACTGCGCGCTGCGGAGAGCCACCTCGACACCCTTCCAATAATCGGTACGACAATCTAAAGTTTGGAACGCCATGAAGCATACGCAGACATTCGACGGATCGACAGACCCCGGCGAGGACGGCGGAAGCGGCGCCGACGGCAGCCGACTCGTCGGCTCGGACCGGGTACTCGCCGTCCTCAAGGAACTCGCGCGCCATCCCGACGGGGTGGGCCTTGACGAGCTGACCCGCACGATCGGCAGCCCGAAGCCGACCGTGCACCGCGCGCTCGGCGCCCTGCGCCGCGCCGGGCTGGCGGACCAGGACACGCACGGCCGCTACGTGCTCGGCGACGAGTTCCTTCGCATAGCCTTCGCGCACCACGAGGCCCGCCCCGACCACCTCCGCGTCCGCCCCGTCCTCGAGGCGTTGGCGCACCGGTTCGGCGAGACGGCTCACTATGCGGTCCTCGACGGCCGGGAGGTCGTCTACCGCGCCAAGGTCGACCCGCCCTCCGGCGCCGTCAAGCTGACGTCGACGATCGGCGGACGCAACCCCGCTCACGCCACCGCCGTCGGCAAACTGCTCCTCGCCTCGCGCCTGGGCACCCTGGAGGAGGTCGAGGCGTGGGTCGGCGATTCGGTCCTGGAACGGCGCACCCCGCGGACCCTGTGCACACCCCCCGACCTGCACCGCGAGTTGAGGACCGCGGCCGAATGCGGCTACGCAGTCGACGACCAGGAGAACGAGACCGGCGTCAACTGCATCGCGCTGCCCGTGTTCGCCACCTCGCCCACAGTGCCCTCGGGATCGGTGAGCGTCAGCGCGCTGGCCTACCGGATGCCCTTGGCAACCCTGTTGGACGCCCTCGACGAGATCCGGGCGCTGCTCGGCTCCCTCGGCGAGCCCCATTGCTGAAACCCCCCTCCCTCCTTATCTCACCGAACCCTGGAGACACCGCCCGTGTACCTCATGCGCATCGGCGAACCCGGCGCCGAGAAGCCCATCGCCCGTATCGACGACGAGACGTACGTCGATCTGTCGGACGTCGTCACCGACTTCGGCGAGACGTTCTTCGGCGACGGCGGCATCGACCGCATCCGACCCCTCGTGGCCGAGCGGGCCGCCGCAGGCCAGGTCTCCCGATTCGACGGAGAACGCATCGGCGCCCCCATCGCGCGCCCGCACCAGATCCTGTGCATCGGGCTCAACTACCGTGACCACGCGGCCGAGAGCGGCATGCCCGTTCCCGACGAGCCGATCCTGTTCACCAAATCCCCCAACACCCTGATCGGCCCGTACGACGACGTGCGCATTCCTCGCGGGTCCACCAAGGCCGACTGGGAGGTGGAACTCGGCATCGTCATCGGCCGCCGCACCGGCTACCTGGAGTCGGTCGAGGACGCCCGCGACGCCATCGCCGGATACGTCGTCGTCAACGACGTCAGCGAGCGCGCCTTCCAGTTGGAACGCGGCGGACAGTGGGCCAAGGGCAAGTCCGCCGAGACCTTCAACCCCGCGGGTCCGTGGCTCGCCACCTCCGACGAGATCGACGACGTCCTCGCCCTGGACATGTGGCTGGACGTCAACGGCGTGCGCCGACAGACCGGCAACACCAAGACGATGATCTTCGACCCGTACTTCATCGTGCACTACCTCAGCCAGTTCCTCGTGCTGGAGCCCGGCGATCTGATCAACACGGGCACTCCGCCCGGCGTCGGCATGGGCTTCACCCCGCCCGTCTACCTCCAGCCGGGCGACGTGATGGAGCTGGGCATCCAGCAGCTCGGCGCTCAGCGCCAGAACGTGCTCGGGCCCCGGTGAGCCTGCCCTCCATGCGTGCGTTCGTCCTGACGGCGCCCGGCGTCCACGACGTCCAGGACCTCCCCGCGCCGGTGGCCGGGCCCGGCGAAGTCGTCATCGACGTCGAGCGGGTCGGCGTGTGCGGCACCGACGTGGAGTTCTTCACCGGTGAGATGGCCTACCTCCACCAGGGCCACTCCGCCTACCCGATGCGACTCGGCCACGAATGGTGCGGCCGTGTCACGACGGTCGGCGACGGCGTCGACCACGCGTGGATCGGAAGACGCGTCATGGGCGACACGATGATCGGCTGCGGTTCCTGCAGACGCTGCCGGCGCGGGCGCCAGCATGTCTGTGAGAGACGGCACGAGGTGGGCATACGCACCGGCCGCCCCGGTGCCCTGGCCGAGCAACTCGCCTATCCGGTCAGCTCGTTGCACGCTCTGCCGGACTCCGTCGACGAGGTGCTCGGCGCACTGGTGGAGCCGGGCGGCAACGCCCTGCGCGCTGCTCAGGCCGCCGCGGCGGGGGCCGGAGACCGGGCACTGGTCCTGGGCCCGGGGACGATCGGCCTGCTGAGCGCGATGTTCCTCCGTGCAGCCGGGGCGGAAGTCCACCTCATGGGCGTCACCGAGGACTCGCTCGCCTTCGCCCGGAGTCTCGGTTTCGCGGACGCGTGGACGGAGGACTCGTTGCCGGACCTGCCGTTCGACGCGGTCGTCGACGCCTCGAACGCCGTCCATCTGCCGCACAGGGCTCTGGAGTTGGTCGAACCCGCCGGCCGCCTCGTGTACATCGGCCTGGCGGGCGAGCCGAGCAGGATCGACACCCGCCTGCTCGCCCTCAAGGACGTCACCGCCGTCGGCATCCTGTCCGCTTCGCCCGGCCTCGACGCCACCATCCGCGCCTATGCCGACGGTTCCATCGACCCCAGACCTCTGGTCGCCTCGACCGTCGGACTCGCCCAGGCCGGTGCGGTCCTCGCCGGCGAGCGGCCGCCGGACGCGGGACCCGGTCCGAAGATCCATGTCGACCCCCGTCGAGACACCGTCCGGTCAACCTGGGGAGTGAGCAGTCCATGAGTGAGTTCGACGGTCTCACCGCACTCGTCACCGGCGGATGCAGCGGCATCGGGGCCGCGACCGCCGCGCTGCTCCGGGACCGGGGCGCACGGGTGGCGGTCCTGGACGTCCGAGTCGAAGGCGCACCCGAGGGCGTGCCGGCCATGGTGTGCGACGTCGCCGACGCAGCCGCGGTCGACGAGACGATCACCAAGGCCGTCGCTCGCCTGGGCGGTCTCGACGTCCTGGTGAACAGCGCCGGCATCGGAGCAGTCGGCGACATCGGCCGCAACGACGACGCCGAGTGGGCCCGGGTGCTCGACGTCAACGTCACCGGCATCGCCAGGGTCACCCGCGCGGCTCTGCCCCACCTGCGAAGCTCGTCCCGCGCGGCGGTGGTGAACCTGTGCTCTGCCGTCGCCTACCTGGGCGTACGCCAGAGGGCCTTGTACAGCGCCAGCAAGGGCGCGGTCCACGCCCTCACGCTGGCCATGGCCGCCGACCACGCGGCAGACGGGATCCGCGTCAACGCCGTCGCCCCCGGCACGGCGGACACACCGTGGGTGACCCGTCTGCTCGACGACGCGGAGGACCCGCAGGCGGCGGCCGAAGCCCTGCGCGCGCGCCAGCCGTTGGGGCGTCTGGTGACTGCCGAGGAGGTGGCCCACGCCATCGCGTCCCTCGCCTCCCCGCGAGCCGGATCGACCACGGGAACGATCCTCCGGGTGGACGGCGGCATGACCAGTCTGCGTCTTTGACATCCTCCCCCAGCTAAAGCGGGGGGATTCCGAGCTCATGCAGCCTGGCGGACCGGCGGTCCGTCAGGTCTTCCGCAATCAGCACTAGCCGGGTTGAGACCAGCCCGGACGAGCATCACGCGGGCGGAGTTCTTGTCCCGGGGGGACACGGCTCCGCACGCGGTGCACGCGTAGGTTCGTTCTGAGAGAGGTAGTGCGTGCTTGGTTCTCGCACCGCACTGTGCGCAGTCCATCGTCGTGTGGGCCGGGTGCACGAGGTGCACGGTCCGGCCGTGCTTGCGGGCCATCTCGGTCAGCGCGGTCTTCGTCGCGCCGATCGCGGCGTCGGCGGCCTTGCGGGCCGTCGTCGACCTCGCGAGGAACTTCGGCTTGAAGTCCTCGACGGCGAGCTGGTCGAAGTCGCGCACGACCGTCTTGGCCCACTTGCGGGCGGTGTCCTGGCGCTGCCGGGCGACCTTCTTGTGGACCTTGGCCGCGGCGCGGGACGCCGCCCGGTAGCCCTTGGACGCGGCCTTCCCACGCGCGGGCTTCCGCCTCGCCGTCTGCCTCTGGCAGCGGGCCAGCTTCGCAGCGGCGCTCTTCCCGTGCTGCGGGTGGGGAAGGTCGTGCGGGTCGCTGGTGGTGGTGGCGGTCTCCCTGACGCCCCAGTCGATGCCGATCGACCGGCCGGTCTCCGGCAGCGCCTCGGTGACCGTCTCGACGACGAGCGCGACCGGCGGCGGCTATGGTCTGCAAGGCATGCGAGAGCGCGTGGAACGGCTCGGCGGCACGTTCCGCGCAGGACCGGCGGACGGCGGCTGGCGGGTGGAAGCGGAGGTCCCGGCGTGAAAGTCCTGATCGTCGACGACCAGACGCTCATCCGCGACGGGCTGGTCACCATCTGCGAGCGGTTGCCAGGCGTCCAGGTCGTGGCCACCGCCGGGGAGGGACGCCAGGCCGTCGACGCCGTCGAGGCGCAGGCCCATGGCCTCCCGCTTCCGCGTAGGCCCCCAGCCAGTCGAGCGTCCGGTCGTCGGCGAGGTACAGGCCGGAGGCGACCAGCACCCGGTGCTGCCGGGCCGCCTGCTCGCAGGACGTGTCGGCGAGTTCCCGGGCGTGCACGATGCGCGCCTGGAGCCGGGCGTCGAACGCGCCTCGGTGGTGACGAACTGCTCCGGGCGCGCGTACTCCCGCACGATCCCGGCCTGCCAGGCGATGTACTCGTTCACCTGTCTGGCCTGGAACTCCCGCCACGCGATGTCGTACTGGGGCTGCGCGTTGCCGTCGGGCGTCCACAGGTCGGCCCAGGTGGACAGCCGGTGCGACCAGTAGACCAGGCCCCACGCCCGGTTGAGGGTCTCCACGTCGCCGTACTTCGCCCGCAGATCGTCCACGAAGCGCTGGAACACGCCGTGGTTGTACAGGAGTTCGTTGCCGGGTTCGTTGTCGACCTGGAATCCGATGACGGCCGGGTGGCCGGCGTGCCGTTCGAGGATTCTGCGGGTCACCCGCTCGGCGTGGAAGCGGAACGCCGGGTGGGTGATGTCGGCCTCCTGCCGGGCGCCCCAGGGGATGCGCCGGCCGGTGCTCCGCTCCCCCGCGATCTCCGGGTACTGACGGGCGAGCCACGGCGGCACCGCGTACGTCGGGGTTCCCAGGAGGACGGAGATGCCGCGTTCGTGGGCGCCGTCCAGGACCGGCTGAAGCCAGTCGAGCTCGAAGCGGCCGTTCTCCGGTTCCCAGGTGGACCAGACGGACTCGCCGACCCGGATGACGGTGAAGCGGGCCTGGGCCATCAGGTCGAGGTCGTCTTCGAGACGGTCGTACGGCTGGTACTCGTGGTAGTAGGCCGCGCCGAACAGCACGCGGCGCGGCAGCGAGGTCATGACGAGCCCTCTCCGTGGTAGCGGAGGTCGCTGAAGTGGACGGTGCCGTGCTCGGCGAAGACACCGGTGACGCGACCGGTGAACGGTGACGCCAGTTCGACGGACCAGAAGCGGCCGTCCAGTTCGGCTAGCGCGGTCTCGGCGCCGGACTCGTCCACGACGACGAGCCTGATCGTGTCGCCGGGCGGGAGCCAGGGCACCTTGTGCGGTTCGGGCACACGGGTTTCGAGCCGCAGGAGCACCTGGTGGCCCGGCACCTCGGCGGTCCAGGTCTGGGTCAGCGCGGGCAGGCTGCCCCGTGCCGTGACCAGGAGGCCGTCGCCGGACGGCGCCCGTTCGGCGACGAGTGTGACCGTGTGCCGCTCGTCGTAGCGCAGACCGAGCCCGCCCCTGCCGTCCGCCGGGTCGACGCGGGCCTCGAAGACGCTGCTCAGATGGCGCTGCCGACGGCCGAGGAAGTCGGGCCTGAAGACGTCCAGGCCGCCCGAGCCCGCGCTCATGGTCAGTTGACCGGGTCGTACGTCGAGGGAAGCGACGTCGGCGGGGGCTCGCCCCACCGCCAGCCAGCCGGGGTCGTTCAGGGCGGCCGGGCCGGTGAACTCGAAGTACTCGTCCAGTGACTCCGGGCGCGGGCTCACCTCCACGGGCGCCGGGCACGGCCAGTCGTCGACCCATTCCACGCCGGTGACGAACGTCTCCCGGCCCAGGGGCGAGGCCTTGCCGGCCATGCGTGTGCCGAGCAGCACCAGGACGTCCTCGCCGTGCGGGCCGCGGACCAGGTCGGCGTGGCCGGTGCACTGGACGGAGCGGTCGGTGCCCGAGGCGCACAGCACGGGGTTGGCCGGGGCTCCTTCGAACGGCCCCTCGATGCTCGGCCCCCGGGCCACGCTCACCGCGTGGCCGTACCCGGTGCCGCCTTCCGCGATCATCAGGTACCAGTGGTCGCCGCGCCGGAACAGGTGGGGCGCCTCGGGCGCGACCAGCCCTGTTCCGGACCACAGCTCCCGGGGTTCCTCCAGCGCCCGTCCCTCGGCGAGGTCGACCCTGGCCTGGAGGATGCCCCGGTGCTCGACGACCGTCGTCCCGTCCAGGTGCAGGCCGCTGTAGGTGACGTAGGCGGCGCCCGTCTCGTCCCAGGCCAGGTCGGGATCGATACCGATGATCCCGTCGAGGGTGATGCCGTCGCTCCAGGGTCCGGCCGGGTCGGCCGCGGTGAAGACGACGCAGCCGCGGGGACTGGTGGCCACCGTGACGATCACGTGGAAGAGGCCGTCGTGGTGGCGGACGGTCGGGGCCCACACTCCCCCGGAGTCCGGCACGTTCGCGACTCTCACCTGCTCCTCACGGGTCGCCACGTTGCCGATGTGGTCCCAGGAGACGAAGTCGGTGCTGCGGTAGACCGGCAGCGCGGGCAGGTACTCGAACGACGAGGTGACCAGGTACCAGGCTCCGTCGACGAGGACACAGCTGGGGTCCGGGTTGAACCCGGGGATCAACGGGTTCGGCAGCGGTGCGGCCGGGTGCGGGTTCGGCGATGTCATGGCTGGTCCTGCCTTTTCGAGGGTGCGGAGGTCGCGGGCTCGCCCGGGGAGACAGGCGACGTCGCGGGCTGGTCCGTGGCCTGGTCGGTCGTCCCGTCGGGCCGGTCGGCTCCCCGCCGTCCGGATCTGCGCCAGGGCTCGCACACCAGCGCCGCGAGGAACGCGAGAACACATGCCGCGGCCAACGGGGCGTGTGCTCCCCAACCGGTGACGAGCAGCCCCGCGAGAGCAGTCCCGGCCACGTTGCCGATGGCGAGCACACTGCCCATCCATCCGAACGCCTCGGCGGCGGAGCCCGTCGGAGCCGTCGCGGACAGTCGTTCGAAGAGGCTGGACAGCGCAGGTGCGACGGTCATGCCCCAGAAGAAGAGCCATACGAGCAGAACGGTCTGATCAGTCGTGAGTGCGAGCACGCCCAGTCCCGCCGCCACGTACGACAGCGGGCGCCGCAATCTCGTCTTCTGACGTCTGCGCGCGCCGTGGACCAGTCCGCCCACGAGGGACCCGAGGCTGCCCACCGCGAGCACGAAGCCCGCATCCGTCGACACGTCGGAGCCGCTCACCAGGGCGACCACGCCGAGGACCTGGGCGGCCAGCGCACAGGTCAGCAGCGCTCCCGCCGCGAAGAGTCGGGGCAGACCCCGCACCCGCAGCACGGCACCGCCGCGGACGGGCGCCACGACCACGCGGCCGGCCTCCGCGTCACGGCTCGCCGCGTAGGCGAGCGTTCCGACGAGAACGAGCGTGCCGCACGCGGCGAGCGCGAGGCGGGGCCCGCCGACGGCGGCCAGGAACGACGTGATCACCGGCCCCACGACGAAGACGACCTCCTGCGCGGTCGCCTCCAGTGCGAAGAAGGTGCGTCCCTGTTCCGGACGGACCAGTACCGGCACTGTCGCCCGCACGGTCGAGGTGAGCGGAGGCGTGCACAGCCCCAGGCACAGCGACAGGCAGACCAGCAGCACCGGTTCCGGGGGAACCAGGATGAGCGCCGCCATGGCCGCGGTGTGCAGTGCGGCGGTGGCGGCGAGGAGCCGGCGTCGGCCGCGCGCCTCGGCCAGTCTGCTCAACAGCGGTCCGGAGACCAGGGCTCCGATCATGCCGACCGCCGACACCGCGCTGTACACCGCGTAACTCGACCGGTCGATGGTGAGCATCAGCATGGCGAGGCTGGTCATGCCCTGGTTGAAACGCCCCACGATGGAGGTGAGGAACAGCCAGGACACCGAGGGAGTGCGCAGGAACTCCCGGTAGGCGGCTACGGGCACGGCCGAGTCCCCGCTGCGTCAAGGTGGGACTGATGTGATGTGTTCACTCTGTTCCTTGTCGAGATGTGTGTGCAGCAGCAGCGGGGAGCCCCGGCCCGAGCCCCCGGGTCAGCGCACGACGACCCGTACCCGGCCCAGATTGCGCACCCGGGCGAACGGCGTGTGCGTGTCACCCTCGCGTTGAGCGGTCGCGCGCAGTGCTCCTTGCGGGTGACGTGACTTCCGCGTCGGTGCGAGCCATGGCGGGTCGCCGGCCGATGCCGGCGTCCCGCCGTGGCAGGGCACGCCGGGAAGGCGTTCGTCGACGGCGTACGGTCCCACCTGGGGAACGCTGGGTCAGCGGACGTCCGTGGTCTCCGGCAGGTCGGCGCCCTCGGCGGCGGCGAGGCTCAGCCGCTTCGCCCGGCGGACGCGCTGTCGCTTCGGGTCGGCGACAGGCGCCGCCATCTGGAGCTTGCGGGTGTAGGGGTGCTGCGGATTCGTCGCGACGTCGTGGGCGTCGCCGATCTCGGCGATGCGCCCCTGGTTGAGGACGGCGATCCGGTCGCTGACCTGGTTCACCACGCCCAGGTCATGGCTGATGAACAGATAGGCCACGCCGCTCTGACGCTGGATGTCCTGGAGCAGTGTGAGAACCCGAGCCTGTGTCGTGACGTCCAGGGCGCTGGTGGGTTCGTCGCAGATGATGACCGAGGGGTCCAGGGCGAGGGCCCGCGCGATGGCGACGCGCTGCCGCTGTCCGCCGGAGAACTCCCGCGGGTACCTTCCGCCGGAGTCGGCCGGGAGACCGACGGCGTCCAGGAGTTCCCGTACCCGTGTGCGTCCGTCCCGGGAGCCGGCGGCGAGGAGGGGTTCCACCAGGATGTCCTCGACCGCCATCGACGGGTTCAGCGAGGAGTACGGGTCCTGGAACACGACCTGGATGTCGCGTGCGATCTTGCGTCGGCGGGCCCGGGAGATGTTGCTGATGGCCTCGCCGCGGAAGGAGACGGAGCCGGAGGTCACCGGCGCGAGCCCGAGAATCGCGCGGCCGATCGTCGTCTTCCCCGATCCGGATTCGCCCACCAGGCTCAGGGTCTCCCCCGCGCGCAGGTCGAACGAGACGTCGTCGATCACCGTGGCGCCCTTGCCCCGGCGCCCTCCGTAGCACACGACGAGGTTCTCGACCTTCAGAACCGTTTCCGTCATCCGTCACACCTCCGCGATCTCGACACGGCGTGCCGACGAGAGCAGTTCCCTTGTGTACGCCTCGGCGGGCGCCTCGAAGAGCGCGTCCACATCGCTGCGCTCCACGATGTGCCCGTCCTTCATCACACTGACCCGGTCGCAGAGGTCCGCGACGACGCCGAGGTTGTGCGTCACGAGGATCACGGCCAGGCCGCGTTCGTCCCGCAGCTCGCGGAGCAGCTCGAGTACCTCCGCCTGAACGGTCACGTCCAGGGCGGTGGTCGGCTCGTCCGCCACGATCAGGTCCGGGCCCGAGGCGATCGCGCCGCAGATGAGGACGCGCTGGGCCATGCCTCCGGAGATCTCGTGCGGGTACTGACCGAACACCCGTTCCGGGCTCTTGATCCCGACCCGCGCGAGCAGGGCCAGCAGTTCCCGTTCCGCCTCCCGCTTCGTGAGGTCCTTCACCGCGCGCAGCCCGTAGGTGAGCTGCGCGCCCACCGTGAAGCACGGGTCGAGGTTGGACATGGGTTCCTGCGGCACGTAGGCGATCCGTCGGCCGCGCGCCTCACGCATGTGGTGCGCGTCCGCGAGCAGGTCCTTGCCGTCGAGGACGATGCTGCCGCCCAGGACGACCGCTTCACGGGGCAGAATGCCCAGGGTGGAGAACGCGATCTGCGACTTGCCGGACCCGGACTCGCCGACCAGACCGTGGATCTCCCCGCGCCGGACGTCGAGGTCGACGCCGTGCACCACCTCGTTCACCCCGTCCTCGCCGTCCGGGTAGCCGATGCGCAGGCCGCGCACGGACAGGACCGCGTCCGCCGGAGCGTTCGTCGTCTCCGGACCCGCCGCCCGGTCCTGCGCCTGCCGGATCAGTGCGCGGCGCCGGCTCGGGGTCATCGCCTTGCTGTGGGTGGACGACTGGAGCACGTCGCGCAGGGCGTTGCCGAGCAGGACGAGTGCCAGGACGGTCAGGCTGATGAGAAGCGCCGGCCACAGGACGCCGGCCTTGTTGTTGTAGATGTTGCCGAACGCCTCCTGGAGCACGCCGCCCCATGACGCCTTCGCCGGGTCGCTCAGGCCGAGGAAGCCCAGTCCGGCCTCGATGCCGATCGCCGAGGCCAGGACGAACGCGCTCTGGATGATCACGGGCGCGCGGACGGCCCAGAGCACGTGCCTGCCGACGATCCGCAGGTCGGAGAGGCCGACCACCTTGGCCGCGTCCACGTACAGCTCGTTGCGGACCCCGAGGACGACGTTTCTCACGAGGCGGAAGTAGGACGGTGCGACGATCAGCCCGTAGGTGGCCATCGCCGCCACGATGTTCGCCCCGGTCCGCGTGTAGAGCGCGATGAGCAGGATGATGCCGGGGGTGGCCATGACCACGTCGGAGGCCCAGTTCGACACGGCGTCGACCCTGCCCCGGTAGAAACCGGCGACGAGGCCGGTGGTCACGCCGAGCACCATGGAGACGAGGAGCACCACCAGGCAGGCGAGCATGGTCTGCAGGGTGCCGCTCATGAGCCGGGACAGGATGTCCCGTCCCGTCGAGTCCGTCCCGAGGAGGTGCCCGGAGGAGAACGGCGCCGTGTTCACAGAGTTGACGTCCGTCACGTTCTGACCGTGCGGAGCCAGCCAGGGGCTGGACAGTCCCGCGAACATGACGCAGACCAGGAAGGTCAGGCAGATGAGGGCCTGCGGGTTGGTGAGCAGCCGTCGGACGAGCGAGGCTCCCTTGGCGGCCGGCTGGGCCGGCCCGGCCGTTGTCAGCGGGGGCGTCGTGGTCATCACTTCCTCGCCTTCGGGTTGACCGCTGCCGTGACGAGGTCGCCCAGCAGGTTGACGACGAGGACGACGAGGATGGTCACCAGCACGCATCCCATGACCAGGGGCACGTCGCCCTTCTGAGCGGAGGTGTTGCTGAGGTCGCCCAGTCCGGGGAGCGCGAACACCGCCTCGATGATCACCGCCCCGCCGATGAGACCGAGGGTCTGCAGGCTCAGGGTGGTCAGTCCGGGACCGGCTGCGTTGCGCAGCACGTGCCGGAAGACGACCCGTGACTCGGGGACGCCGCGTGCCCGCAGCGTTCGGACGAAATCCTGCGAGAGCGTGTCGAGGACCGCTCCGCGGAACTGTGCGGCGGCGTTGGCGACGGAGCCGATGAGCAGCGCGATCACCGGGAGCGTGATCGATTCGAGCCACCCACGGAGGCTCTGGTCCGGCGAGACGTACCCCGTCGCCGGGAACATCCGGATCGAGACGGCGAAGGCGAAGACGAGACCGATGGCGATGATGAAGGGCGGCACGGCCGCGCCCGAGACCGACATGAACTGCACCATCCGGTCGATCCATCCGCCGCGGACGGCGGCGGCGACCCCGATGAGGACGCTCACCGCCGTCGTCAGCACGATCGTCAGCACGATCAGAGCCAGGGTCACCGGGACCCGGGAGGAGAGGGCGGACGTCACGGACTCGCCCGTGAAGAAGGACTCGCCGAGGTCACCGGTGACGACTCCCTTGAGCCAGTCCCAGTACTGGACCAGCAGCGGCTTGTCCAACCCCAGCTTGACGACCTCGGCCCGGACGTCGCTCTCGGTCGCTCTCACTCCGAGGACCGACCGCGCGATGCCGGTCCCGTTGCCGTACATCAGGGCGAAGGTCGCGAAGCTCACGAGAAGCAGCACGCTCGCCGAGCGGACCAGTTTCCTCAGTACTGCACCCAACACCTGCGGCTCCAATCGTTCCCCTCCGTCGGACTACTGGAAGTCCCACAGCATGGGGTGCAGACCACTCGGGTCGGTGGACGGGCGGACGTTGACCTTGGGGTTGTAGGCGTAGTGCATGCTCGCCTGCACCATGGGCACGAACCAGGCCTGGTCGACGATGTAGCGGTTGAGTGCCTGCTGCGCCTTGGCGGAATCGGCCGCGCTGCCGGTCAGGATCGTGTTCCAGCCCTCGGCCACCGTCGCGTCCTTCTGGTGCTCCACGTTCCAGATGCCTTCGGGCAGCAGGTAGTCGTTGATGTCCAGGACCGAGTTGCCGTAGTTGCCGAGCTGCCAGAACGGGACGGGGTACTTGCCGCTGAGCAGCTCGCCGATGGCGTTGGGGCCGCTCAGGTTGACCTGCTTGACCTTGATGTTCAGCAGGCCCAACTGCTGGATGACGACCGGCATCAGCGGTTCGAGGTTCTGGCCCTGCATGAACGGGATCTCGAGCTCGAACCCGTCCGCGTACCCCGCCTTGGCCATCAGCGCCTTCGCGGCCTCGACGTCGAAGGGGTAGGGGTCCTTGAGGTCGTCGATGTACGCCTCGCTGCCCGGGCGGAAGATCTGGGCGGTCGGGTCGGCCAGGCCGCGGTAGATGTTCTTCGCGATGGCCTCCTTGTCGAAGACCATGTTCATCGCACGGCGCACGTCGAGGTTGCCGAGGGCCGGGATCTTCTTGCCGAGGTGGTCCGTCAGCAGCAGTCGGGTCACCTGGGACTTCTGCGACTGGATCTTCAGCTTGGCGGCCTCGGCCTGGCTGTAGGTCGCCTGGGTGATCAGGGAGCCGTCGATCTGTCCCGTCTTGAGGGCGTTGATCGCCGCGGTCTCGTTGGTGAGCACCTTCAGGACGAGCTTCTTGTACGGGTAGGTCTTGGAGTTCCAGTAGGCGTCGTTCTTGACGAAGGTGTACACCGAGCCGGCGGTCGTCGCCGAGGTGTCGAGGGTGTAGGGGCCGGAGCCGACCGGGGCCTTGTTGAGCTTGCCGGAGGCCAGGTACTTCGGACTCGCCATCCTGACGTCGCACAGGCGGGCGACGAACATCGGATTCGGCTTCAAGGTGATCTTGACGGTCAGATCGCCCTCTGTGGAGATCTGCCAGCCGGCCAGCCGGGCTGCGCCGGCGCCGTGGTCGCGACCGTATTCGATCGAGGCCTTCGCCGCCTCCGCGTTCACGGGGGTGCCGTCCGAGAACTTCATCCCCGGGTGAAGGGTGAACGTTCCGCCGGTGTTGTCCGGGTTCAGCTCCCAGGACTTCGCGGCGGCCGGCTGCGGCTTGCCCTGCGCGTCGCAGCGGAGCAGGGTGTCATAGACGGCGGACGCGCCCCAGCCCTGGTAGCTGGGCTGGTTGGTGGGGTCCCAGCCCTGGATGTCCTGGCTCATGCCGAGCGTGAGGGTGGTCTTGGCCTTTCCGCCGCCCTCGCTCCCCGCGCTGGAGCCGGCGTCGGTGCAGCCGCTGAGCGCGGCGAGTGCGGCGACGGCCGTGATCATGGTGACCGCTCTGCGGGCGGGTCGAATGGTGCGCCTCATCGTTGACTCCTTCGGACGCGAATGAGGGTGCCGCCGGGGCTGTGTGCCGCCTTGGCGGGAAATCGTCCCAGCGCCTCGAGACAGATCGGCGCAGACTGGACGGGAAGAAGAGGATGTACAACGTTCTACGCGGCAACGTACGGAGTCGATTCGGCCGCGTCAAGAGGATGCTCCGGCCCGCGTGGGTAACGGTTCCGCAACGCACCCGTAGCCTCGTGTTCGCACGCGCCGATGCGCGGACACGAGTCACCGCCGACACGGCAACCCCGTTTGAGCAGGGAGGATACCTGCCGGAGGTCCGGTGGCGCCCTCAGCCGGGCCTCTTCGGGACGCGGGCCCCCGCCGCGGGAGCAGCACTGGTCCCGCGCGGCAGGAGCCGGGGCGCCACGGCGTAGTGGACGGGCTGGACGCGGCCTTCCAGCCGTTCCAAGAGAAGCCGGGCGCTCATCTGGCCGGTGAGGTGGCACTGGTCGACGGCGGTGAGGGACACCCTGCCGATCGCCGAGGCGTCGACGTTGCCGTACACGGTCACGGTGAGGTCTTCGGGCGCCCTCAGGCCACGTTCCTCCGCCGCCCGCAGCACGCCGAGGGCGGCGATGTCGGCGCCGGCGAAGATCGCGGTGGGCGACGTGGACCCGGTCAGGGCCTCGAGCGCGGCTCGGTGTCCGCCTTCCTCGGTGTAGGACGTCTCGATGACGTCCGGCTCCAGGCCGTGCCGTCTCATCGCCGCCACGAAGCCGTCCAGCCGGGCTGTCTGCGCGAGGACGTGCGGACGTTCCAGCCCGCCCAGGGGGTGCGTCGTGTACTCGATGCGCCGATGACCGAGGCTCACGAGGTGATCGACCATGAGGCGCGCTCCGCCCCGGTCGTCGTCCACGACGGTGTCGTAGCCGGCCGCGCATCGCACGGGCCCCGGCCTGCGGGCGGTACCCCAGCCTCTCGATCGCGGCGGTGACCTTGGCCCGCATCTCGGGACTGACGCCGTAGGCGTCGCGGAGTGCCTTCGACACCGCGGACACGGAGACTGGCGCCTCCCTGGCCACGTCCTGAATGGTGACGCGGCGGACGCCGGAGGCCCCCGGGCCCCTCCCGGCGCGGCCGTCCCGCCGCTCGCGTCCGTCCTGTGCGGGGGTCATGTCGCTCCGCCCCCGTCAGCAGAGCCGGTGTCCGTGCGCGCCATGCCACAAGCGCCGCCCCTATCGGCTTTCTCATGGATCGACGTCCTCCCCCGTCCCTTGACACGTGGGAGCAGCGGTCCCTACGCTGCCCGCGTAGAACGTTATACGACACCGGCCCGCCACACAGCGCTCATCACCGCGCGCGGGCGTTCCTGGGCATGGCCTCGAAACCTGCTCCAGGCCCGGTCACCGACTGCCTGAAAAGTCTGGAGACTTGCATGGCCGTGGCAGCCGCTCCCCACGCACCCCACTTCGAGCACCTCACCGGCCCCTCCCCGCTGCGGGGCATCGGAACGGGCTCGCCCCGACTTTCCTGGACGACCCCGCACGCGGACGCGGACTACCGGCAGACCGCCTACGAGGTGGAGATCCTGCGCGGCGGACACGCCGAGCGCTACCGGGTGGACAGCACCGAACAGGTGCTGGTGCCCTGGCCCGCGCCGCCGCTGGCATCCCGTGAGTTCGCCTCGGTCCGCGTGCGCGTGGCGCACGACTCCGAGTGGAGCCAGTGGAGCGAGCGCTCCGTCGTCGAGGCCGGACTGCTCGACGTCGCGGACTGGTCCGCCGCCTTCGTCAGCCCCGTGGCCATCGGCGGCCTGCGGATGCCGGCGCCCGTACTGCACGGCGCCCTGCACGTGCCGGGCGAGGTGCGCAGAGCCCGCCTCTACGCCACCGCTCACGGCCTGTACACCGCCACCCTCAACGGTCGCCGCGTCGGCGACCAGGTCCTCGCACCGGGCTGGACCGCGTACGAACACCGGCTGCGCTACCAGACGTACGACGTCACCGACCTGGTGCGCGAGGGCGCCAACGACCTGGAGGTCCTGCTGGGCAACGGCTGGTACCGCGGACGCCTGGGCTTCAACGGCGAACGCGCCCTGTACGGCGACCGGCTCGCCCTGCTGGCTCAGCTCGAGGTCACCACCACCGACGGTCAGGTGCACGTGCTCGCCACCGACGGCGCCTGGACCGCGCGGGAGAGCGAGGTGCTCACCGACGATCTCTACGACGGCCAGCGCAACGACCTGCGACGGCGCAACGCACGCTGGACCTCGGCCGCCGACGCCGTGGAGGTGGTGCCCGGCGACCTCGGACGCCTCGTCGCACCGGAGGGGCCGCCCGTCCGGGTCAGCTGCCTCCTCCCCGCGGAGAAGGTGTGGACGTCGCCCGCCGGCCGCACCCTGATCGACTTCGGTCAGAACGCGGTGGGCTGGGTGCGGTTGCGCGTGCGCGGTCTGACATCCGGCAGCGAGGTCGTGGTCCGGCACGCGGAGGTCCTGGAGAACGGTGAGCTCGCGACCGCTCCCCTGCGCTCCGCCAAGGCGACCGACAGCTATCTGGTCGCCGGTGCGTCCGAGGAGACGCTGGAGCCCTCCCTCACCTTCCACGGATTCCGCTACGCGGAGGTGTCGGGCGTGCCCGGTCTGCGCGCCGAGGACGTGGACGCCGTGGTGATCGGCTCCGACCTGCGCCGTACGGGCTGGTTCCGCTCCTCCCACGCCCTGCTCGACCGCTTCCACGAGAACGTCGTGTGGAGCATGCGCGGAAACTTCGTCGACGTCCCCACGGACTGCCCCCAGCGCGACGAGCGGCTCGGCTGGACCGGGGACATCCAGGTGTTCGCGCCCACGGCCATGTTCCTGTTCGACAGCGCGGGCTTCCTCAGCTCGTGGCTCGCGGACCTGGCCGCCGAACAGCAGCCCGACGGGTCGGTGCCGTACGTGGTGCCCGATGTGATCCGGACCCCGTCGCCCGCCGCGACGGCCTGGGGCGACGCCGCCGCCCTGGTCCCCTGGACGCTGTACCTGCGCACCGGCGACCGAGGGCTCCTGGAGCGTCAACTGCCCAGCATGCGGGCCTGGGTCGACCATGTGGCGGGCCTCGCCGGCCCCGACCGCCTCTGGTCGGGGGGCTTCCAGTTCGGCGACTGGCTCGACCCGACGGCTCCTCCGGAGGACGCCGCCCGCGCCAAGGCGGACCCGGACGTGGTGGCCACCGCGCATCTGGCCCGCTCGGCGGAGGTCGTGGCGGAGGCCGCGCGCGTGCTCGGTCGCACGGCCGAGGCCGACCGGTACACCGCCCTGGCGGCCGAGGTGCGTACGGCCTTCGCCCACGCGTACGTCACCCGAACCGGCCGGATCCTCTCCGACGCCCCGACGGTGTACGCCCTCGCCGTCCAGTGGGCGCTGCTGCCCGGCGCCGAGCAACGCGAGCACGCCGGGCGGCGGCTGGCGGACCTGGTGCGCACGAACGCGTTCCGCATCAGCACCGGCTTTGTGGGAACGCCGCTGGTGACCGACGCGCTGGTCGCCACCGGGCACGTCGAGGTCGCCTACCGCCTGCTCCTGCAGACGCAGTGCCCGTCGTGGCTCTACCCGGTGACGATGGGCGCCACCACGATCTGGGAGCGCTGGGACAGCATGCTGCCCGACGGCAGTGTCAACAACGGCGGGATGACGTCGTTCAACCACTACGCGCTCGGCGCCGTCGCGGACTGGCTCCACCGCACCGTCGCCGGACTGGCCCCCGCCGCGCCCGGCTACCGCGAGATCCTCGTCCGGCCGCGCCCCTGCGCCGACCTGACGTCCGCGTCGGCCCGCCACGTCACGCCGTACGGCGAGGCCTATGTCGCCTGGGAGAGGTCGGCGGGGACGTTCGGCCTGGACGTGCGCGTCCCGGTCGGCGCCACCGCCCGCGTGCAGCTGCCCGGAACCGATGAGATCCTGACCGTCGGCCACGGTGAGCACCGCTGGGACGTGCCCGATCCGATGGCCGCGGGCACGGGCTCCGGCGCCGTGACCACGGTCCGCGACCTGCTCGACGACACGGGCATGTGGTCCCGGGTCGTGGCGTCGGCCGTGGAGACGGGCGTCGTTCCGGGCGGCGAACCGGACGTCGCCTCCCGTCTCGCCCCGTACCTCGACTCGCCGGTGGCCGTGGTCCCGAAGGCCCTCGCACCGCACGAGGTCTCCCCCGCGACCAGGGCACTGGAGCAGCGGCTGGACGCGATCCTCGGCCTGCGCCCCGCCTGACACCGATCCGCACCACAGGAAGCACACCCACATGTCCCCCGACGATCACCGCGAGGTGCGCCTGTCCGCCGGCGAACGCGCCACCCTGTTGCTGCGGGAGCTGACGGTCGAGAAGTGCCACCAGCTCGTCCCGGTCATGCCGTGGACCCTGGTCCGCGCCGACGGCTCGGACTCCGACGAGGCCGAGCAGTGGCTGCGCAACCCGCCGGGCCATGTCGCCCAGCTGATCACCGTCGAGCGGACCCGGCTCGGGATTCCTCTCCTGTTCCACCAAGAGGCGCTCAGCGGGTTCCTCGCCGGCGGGCACATGTCCTTCCCCACCGGTACGGGCCTGGCCGCGACCTGGAGCCCGGAGCTGGTCCAGCTCGTCGAGCGCCAGCGGGTGGCGGACACCCCCGCGGAGGCCGCCTGCCTCGCGATCGCGGCCGGACTCGACGTCGAGATGCCCAAGCCGTACGGCTACGGGCACGTGCTCGCCGAGGAGGTCAGGCGCGGCAACGCGGACCTCGCCGACGTCGACACCAGCGTGTGGCGGGTGCTGCGGGCCAAGTTCGAGCTCGGGCTGTTCGAGAACCCGCATCCGGCGGAGCGCATCGACGTCGCGGCCGAGGGCACGGAGCTGTCGCGGGAGCTGGCCCGGCGGTCGGTGGTCCTCGCGAAGAACGACGGCATCCTTCCCCTGTCCAACGGGGTGAGGGTCGCCGTGGTCGGTCCGCACGCGGACGTGGTGGTGCTCGCCCTCGGCGGCGCGAGTCTGTGGTCCGCCGGGGAGCGCACCGAGGGAGAGGCCAGCGACACGGCGGACATCTCGCTGCCGGCCGCGCAGACGCGGCTCGCCGAGGCCGTCGCCGGCAAGCCCCTCGTCGTCGTGCTCGTCCAGGGACGTGCCCACGCGCTGCCCGAGGTGGTCCGGGACGCTCCGGCGATCGTCATGGCGTCCTACGCGGGCCCGTTCGGGCCGAAGGCGATCACCGAGGTCCTCTTCGGCGCGACGAACCGCGGGCGGAGACGGACGGGACGATCCGGATCGCCGTCACCGTCACCGACACCGGCCCGGTGGCGGGCGCCACCGTCGTGCAGCTGTACGTCCGGGTCAACGCCAAGGGCGGTGTCACACGGCCCGCGCAGCAGCTGGCCGGGTTCTGCAGGCTCCAGGCCGAGCCGGGTGACTCCCACCGAGTCGCCTTCGACCTCGCCGCCTCCCAGCTGGGCCACACCAACGCCGCCCGTGCCTTCGCGGTGGAACCCGCGCGGGTCGACTTCTTCCTGGGCTTCGACTCCGACGACCGCCGCGTCGAGGGCTCCTTCGACCTGGTGGGCGATCCCCGTGAACTCACCGCCGCCCAGCGGGCCTTCCTCTCCGAAACGGTGACCGAGCATGCCTGAGACATACGATTCCATCCGCCCGGGCCGGATCTGGCTCGACACCGAAGGCAAGCGCATCCAGGTGCACGGCGGCTCCGTGCTGTACGAGTACGGCGCCTACTACTGGTACGGCGAGAACAAGGAGTACTCCAAGCCGGGCAGCGACATCTGGACCTGGGGCATCCGCTGCTACTCGTCGACCGACCTCTACAACTGGCAGGACCGCGGGCTGATCATCCCTCCGGTCCTCGACGACCCCTCGTCGCCCCTGCACCCGTCGCAGTGCGTGGACCGGCCGCACATCGTCCGCCACCCGCGTACGGGAAAGTACGTGTGCTGGATCAAGATCATGGACAAGGACGGCGGTCAGCGCTCCACGGTCCTCACCGCCGACTCCCTTCTCGGCCCCTACGAGATCCTCCGCAGCGGGCTTCGGCCGCTCAGCATGGACGCCGGCGACTTCGACCTGGTCGTCGACCCCGTGGACGGCAAGGGCTACTACTACTTCGAGCGGGTGCACAGCGAACTCGTCTGCGCCGACCTCACCGACGACTACACCGACGTCACCGGCCACTACTCCACCCACTTCCCCCACCGGCACCCCCCGATGGTCCGCGAGGCGCCCGCCTACTTCCGGCGCGACGGCAGGCACTACCTGATCACCTCCGGCACTTCGGGCTACTTCCCGAACCGCTCCGAGGCAGCGGTGGCGGACACCTACCATGGGCCCTACACCGTCCTCGGGGACCCGCACCCCTCGGATGCGAGCGGCACGTCGTTCCGGTCCCAGATCAGCTCCGTCCTGCGGCATCCGACGCAACCCGACCTCTACATCGCGATCGCCGACCGCTGGCTCCCCCATCTGTCGGAGGAGGAGTCCGACCAGACCGAGGCGTTCCACCGCTACTTCGCCGAGCAGGCGAAGGGCGGGGCGGGCGCCTCCCTGCCGCCGCAGGAGTTCGACACCTCGGTGGCCGACCACGTCTGGCTTCCCCTCCGCTTCGACGGGGCCATGCCGGTGATCGACTGGCACGACGAGTGGCGGATCGAAGACATGGTTCACCTCCCCTGACATTGATTGGGACGGACATGAGAATTGCTGTTGTAGGCGGGAGTGGGCACATCGGCACATTCCTGGTCCCCCGGCTGGTGCGGGCCGGCCATGAAGTGATCAACATCAGCCGTGGCACGCGCACCGCCTACGCTGAAGCCGCCGAGTGGCAGCAGGTGCGCCAGGTCGTCGCCGACCGGGAGCAGGAGGACGCTGCAGGCGCCTTCGGCGACCGGGTGGCCGGGCTGAAGGCCGACGTCGTCATCGACCTGGTGTGCTTCACCCTGGAGTCGGCCGTTGCGCTGGTCGATCGTCTGCGCGGCGAGGTCGGACACCTGCTGCACTGCGGCACTCTGTGGCGCTACGGCCCCAGTCACAAGCTGCCGATCTCGGAGACGACGGGGACTGCTCCTGTCGGGGAGTACGGAATCCAGAAGGACCGCATCGCACGGATGCTGAAGGACGAGACCGCTTCGGGGGGTCTGGTGACCACGTCACTGCACCCCGGGCACATCGTCGGTCCCGGCTGGCATCCGGTCGGTCCGGTGGGGAACGTCGACCCCGCGGTCTGGCACACGCTGTCGGCCGGGCAGCCGTTGCAGATTCCGGGGGTCGGCGTGGAGTCGATGCATCATGTGCACGCGGACGACGTCGCACATGCCTTCGAGCAAGCCGTCGAGCATCGGAACGCGGCGGCGGGAGAGGACTTCAACGTCGTGGCCCCCACCGCGTTGAACGTGCGCGGCTACGCGCACGCGGCAGCCGGCTGGTTCGGACAGACCGCGTCGCTCGAATCGGTGACCTGGGACGAGTTCCGCCGGACCACGACCCCGGACCAGGCTGCGGTGAGCTGGGAACACCTCTACCGCAGCCACTGCCTCACGATCGAGAAGGCCAGGACGCTTCTCCACTACGCGCCGCGCTACGAACCCGAGACCGCCGTGCTCGAATCCGTCCACTGGTTGATCGAACACGACCAACTGAAGGTGGCACGCCCGCTCGTCGAATGACGGGACTCCCTGACGGGAGTGGGTGATCACGGCAGATCGCGGGATCCATGCCGAACAGAGGGGGCCGGCCGCCAGGCCGACCCCCTCTGAGGTGTTCCCGGAGAGCGCGCTCAGTCCTCCACTGCCCTCAGCCGGACCGCGATGTACGGCCGGCCGGGCAGCGGGAGTGTGAAGTCCCCTTCGTACGTGCCGGGAAGCTCGGTGACCGTCATGTTCCAGGTGTCGAGGACGTCGGCCCGGTAACGGACGCCGGGTTGGAGCCGGAAGGTCCGTCGGCGGGGTTGGCCGGTGCCGAAGTAGGCGAGCAGGCGGCGCCCCTTGACTCCCCCGAACGGGAAGTCGAAGGGCGACGGGAGCGGTTCGATGCCGGCCAGGTCGGCGGGCAGTTCTTCGAGGACGCTGCGCAGGAATCCCATGCGCGCCGCGCTCTCGCCCTTGAGGACGCCGCCCTTCGCCCACCACAGCACGTCGTCGTCGGCCAGCCAGCATTCTCCGTGGGTGACGTATCCACCCCGGACCACGCCCTCCCAGCAACGGCGGATCAGTTCCTGAGCCGTGAGGTTCCCCCAGCCTTCTTCGATGTCGCCCTCGTAGCCCAGCTCGTCGAGCACCACCGGCTTCCCCCACCGGGAACGCCAGTCCGCCGTCCCCGCGGGGGGCTTCTGGATGCTGCAGTGCGTCACCCACTCGGCGTCGTTGTCCCAGATCTCGATGCAGTCGTGCACGCTGATCAGGTGGCCGTGCGGGTCGTGTGCGCGGATCACGGCGGCGATCCGGTGCCAGTCCTCGGTCTTCTTGGACCACAGCAGGTCGTACTCGTTGGCCAGCGACCACCAGACGTTGGGCAGCGCGGCGAGCCTGGAGACCAGGTAGCGCACGTACCGCTCGTCGGCGACCGGGCTCATGTCGGAGAAGCCCCAGCGGTCGTACGGATGGAAGAGGATGAGGTCGGCCTCGACGCCGAGCTCGCCGAGCTGGGCGATCCGCTGTTCCAGGTGCCGGAAGTACGCGGGGTTCGGCCGCCGGAAGTCCCAGCCGGACTCGGGTGAGCCCTCGAAGGGGTACAGGGGCGGCTCGTCGCCGTTGAAGACGTACGACTTCGGGAAGACGCACATCCGGATCTTGTTGAAGGGGCCGTCGGCGAGGGTGCGGAGGGTCTGTTCCTCCAGTTCGGCGCCCTGGTGGGTCCACGCGTAGGCGGTGGTCCCGACGGGGAAGTAGCGCAGGCCGTCGGTGTGGCGGAAGTGGAATCGTTGGTGGACCCGTACCGGCCCGTGGTCGTGCGGACGGGCCGGGCCGCAGTGGAAGGAGCCGGTGACCGAGTCCAGGGAGCGGGCGTTGCTCGCGGTGCGGAAGGTCCAGGCTCCCTCCTCGTCCGGCAGGAAGCGGACGCGGTAGACGCCGGCCCCGTCGTAGAAGCCGTGCGCGGTCAGCGTGCGGTCTCCGTGGCGGAACTCCGCCCGGAGCGCGACGTCCGTGAAGGGGTTGCCGTGCTCGGGCCCGTGCAGCTCCAGTTCGAACGGCTGCCACCGCGTCGCGGCTTCCGGGTGCACGCACCGCGCACTGCCGATGAGCACCTCGGCCGACTCGTGGTCGGGAGACGGGACGACGTCCGCCTCGGCGGCCGGGCGCGTCGGCTCGACGACCGTCTCGGGGACGGCGGCCAGTTCGGCGTAGAGGGCGGCCTGGGCCTCCGGATCGGTCCGCAGCCTCTCGATGAAGAACGAGAGCTGCCGCAGCGTTCCGTATCTGAACTGGACCATCGTCAGCTCGTCGTCGAGGCGGGGCACGTGCTTGCGCACCACGGCTTCGGCCTGCTTGTCGTGCAGGACGTCGCCGAGGACGGATTCGGGGCCGTAGGGCATTCCTGATTCCTTGAGAACGGGGAGGTGTGCGGAGAAGACGCCTGGTGGGACGACCGGCCGGCGGCTGGGCCGGGTCAGCCGAGCAGGGCCGTGCGGACGATGCGCTGGACGGCCATGGCGTCGTGCGCGGACTGTGCGGCGCGCAGTTCGGACAGCGGCAGACGGGCAGCCTTGTCCTCCAGCGCGCGCAGGGTGGCGACGGATTCACGGACGGCGTCCGCCGGGTCCTCGCGGTAGGGGAAGAGGTCCAGTTTCAGCGGCTGGTCCCAGCCGATCTGCCGGACCACGTGCAGGAACTCCAGGGTCTCCACGAGGTGGAGTGCTCCGGCGGTCAGATCGTCGTCCCACTCCCGGTAGTTGTCGTCCAGCTCGATGTCGACGAGACGGCCCATGGAGTGGGCGAGAGTGAGGACTTCGGCGGGATTCTCCTTGGCGAAGAGCGAGTGGCCGAAGTCCACGACCAGACCCACGTTGTCCACGCCCATCTGCTCGATCGCGAGCAGGCTGGTGGCGGCCGTCGACCAGAAGAGACGGTTGCGGGGCTCCTTGAGCTTGTACTCGATGGCGAAGGTGACGTCGGGGAAGTTCCGGGCGACGTCCCGGATCCCCTCGATCGCGTGGCGGCGCAGATCGGCGTAGTCGACCTGGAAGGGATAGTCGTAACCGTCCTGGCCGGGCCAGAACTTCACGTAGCGGGCTCCGAGTCGGCCCGCCACCTCCACCGATTCGTGCGCGAGTTCCACGGCACGCCTGCGGGCGGAGGCGTCGGCGCTGGTGAACGAGCCGCTGCGGAAGCCACGGTCGTAGATCACCGGCGTGATGTTGACCGCCGTCAGACCGTGCGCGGTGAGGGCCTTGCCGACGTCGTCGACGCTCACCCCCTCGTCGAAGGGGTAGTTGAGGTCCAGACCGACCAACTGACCCGATGCGGCGGCCAGTTCGATGGCCCGCAGGGTCGGCACGCTCGGTCCGTAACCGTCGGTGGCATAGCGGTCGATGATGCGGCCGAACGTCCACATACCGCCGGTGAACGTGCGGTCGACCAGGGTCGTCTCAGGCTTCATGTTCGACCTCCTGAATGTTTATTCACTTCATTTCCTTTCGGCTGACCGGACGCTAGGTCGGCACTCGACCGACTGTCAAGCCTTCCAACAGGGGGTTGACGGTCACGGCGGGTACACTCCACCATCCATGTGTAATAGATATCAATCACTGAATGGATATTCACAGATGTTGACCGCTGATCCGAGTACGGCCGCCGAGTACCGCCGACTACGGCGCTCCCTTCCCTCCGCACGCCCTCACGAGACCGTCGAACGGCTGCGTGCCATGTCCGCGGAGATCCGCCTCATGGTTCTGGACATGATCGACAAGGCGGGGATGGGGCACATCGGCGGCGACTTCTCCGTCACCGACATCCTCGCGACGCTCTTCGGAGCGGTCGTCGACGTCGATCCGGAACACCCCGACGCACCCGGACGCGACCGGTTCATCCTGAGCAAGGGCCACTCCGCCGCGGCCCTCTACGCCACGCTCGCCCACTGCGGTTACTTCCCGCGGTCGGAACTCGCCGGGTTCACCACCGCCTCGTCCCCGCTGAACGGGCATCCCAACCGCCGCAAGGTACCCGGTGTGGAGACCAACACCGGCCCGCTCGGCCACGGCCTTCCCGTCGCGGTCGGCTGCGCTCTCGGCGCCCGGCTGCGGGGGGACGACAGCCGGACCGTGGTCGTCCTCGGTGACGGGGAACTGCAGGAGGGCAGCAACTGGGAGGCGGCGATGACCGCCGGACACCAGGAGCTGGCAGGGCTGTACGCCGTCGTCGACCGCAACCGGCTCCAGCAGGGAGCCCGGACGGAGGAGACCGTCGGCCTCGACCCCCTCGCGGAGAAGTGGGCCGCCTTCCGCTGGGAGGTGCGCGAGACGGACGGCCACGACCACGCGGCCCTGCTCGCCGCCTTCGCCCCCTCGACGAGCGGACGGCCCGTCGCCGTCATCGCCCACACCGTGAAGGGCAAGGGCGTCTCCTTCATCGAGGACCGCGCCGAATGGCACCACAAGGTGCCCGACCAGGACCAGGTACGCGCCGCCGTCGAGGAGCTGACCCGATGACCGAGACCACGTCCCCGGCGAGGACTGCCGACCCGACGGCCGGAACCGTCGCCCACCCCCTCGCTGACGCGCCTGCGTACGACTGCCGGCAGGCCTTCGCCGAGGAACTGATCGCGCTCGCCCGCGAGGACAGCCGCGTGGTCGTCGTCTGCAACGACTCGGTGGGTTCCAGCAACCTCTCCGGATTCCGGGACGAGTTCCCCGACCGCCTGATCAACGTCGGCATCGCGGAGCAGAACATGGTGGGCGTCGGGGCAGGCCTCGCCAACGCCGGCTGTGTACCGTTCGTCTCCGCGGCCGGCCCCTTCCTGACCGGCCGCGCGCTGGAGCAGATCAAGGCCGACTGCGCCTACAGCGGGCACAAGGTGATCCTGTGCGGCCAGAGCCCCGGCATGGCGTACGGCGAACTCGGCCCCACGCACCACTCGGTGGAAGACCTGTCCTGGCTCCGTGCGGTCGCCGACCTCACCGTGGTGGTGCCCACCGACCGCGCCCAGACCCGCGCCGCCGTCCGTTGGGCCCACTCCCACGACGGACCGAGCTATCTCCGCGTCCCCCGCTTCAGGGTGCCCGACGTGACTCCTCCCGGCGCTCCTTTCGCCCCGGGGCGCGCACTGACCCTGCGGCAGGGAAGCGACGTCACCCTCGTGGCCATCGGCACGATGGTCCCGCGCGCGCTGATCGCCGCGGACCGGCTGGCCGCGGAGGGCGTCTCGGCGCGGGTGCTCAACACCCCGTTCGTCGCTCCCCTCGACGAGACGGCGATCCTGCGGGCCGCCGCCGAGACCCGGGCCCTCGTCACGGCGGAGGAGGCCACCCTCAGCGGCGGCCTCGGCGCGGCCGTGGCCTCGCTCACCGGCCAGCACTCCCCCGTCCCGCTCCGGCTGCTGGGCGTGTCCGGCTTCGCACCGACCGGCAGCCCCGAAGGACTGCTGGAACACTTCGGACTGACCGCCGACGCCATCCAGCGTGCCGCGCGCGAATCCCTCGGTCTGCCATCCTCGGCCTCATGACGCCCACTCCGCTCCTTCTCGCCGTCGACCAGGGGACCTCGGCGACCAAGGCCCTGCTGATCGACGGCGCCGGCTCCGTCGTGGGCTCGGCGTCCGCACCGATCAGCGCCGCGCATCCCCACCCCGGCTGGGTGGAGCAGTCCGCCGAGGAGATCTGGCGAAGCGTGACGCGAGCCGTCGAGGTCTGCCTGGCCGGACGGGACCGCGCGCAGGTGGCCGGCATCGGATTGTCCAGTCAGCGGGAGTCGTGCCTGCTCTGGGAACGAGCCAGCGGGCGGCCGCTCGGCCCGGTGCTCGGCTGGCAGGACCGTCGCACGGCTCCCGCCTGCGCCGAGCTGCTCGCCGAAGGGCTGGGTCCGCTCGTCCGCACGACGACCGGTCTGCCCCTGGACCCGATGTTCACCGCTCTGAAGGCTCAGTGGCTCCTCGACGCGTACGACCCGGACCGCACCCGGTCCCGGCGCGGCGAGCTCTGTCTGGGCACCGTCGACTCCTGGCTGCTGTGGCGGCTGTCCGGCCGGCGCGAGCACCTGATCGAGATCGGCAACGCCTCCCGCACCCAGCTCCTCGACGTACGCACCCGGGACTGGGACGAGCGGCTCCTGGACGTCTTCGGCGTGCCGCGTGAAGCGCTGCCCCGGATCGTGGCCTCGACGGGACCCTTCCCCGCCGCCCGAGGACTGCCCTCGTTGCCGGACGGCACCCCGGTCGGCGCCGTCCTGGGCGACTCCCATGCCGCCCTCTTCGGCCACGGCGTCTTCGCACCCGGCAGCGTGAAGGTCACCTACGGCACGGGATCGTCCGTCATGGGCCTGATCGACACCCCGGCACAGGCCGAACACTCCCCCCTCTGCCTGACCATCGCCTGGGACGACGGCACGCCCGCCTACGCCCTGGAAGGAAACATCCGCTCCTCCGGCGCCACGCTGCGCTGGCTCGCCGGCCTGTTCGACACCGACGAGTCCGACCTCGTCGCAAGGGCGGCGCCGGACGCCGCGGGCGTGCACCTGGTCCCGGCCTTCGGCGGGCTCGGCGCGCCCTGGTGGGACAACGAGGCGGCCGGGCTCGTCTGTGGACTCACCTTCGCGGCGGGCCTGCCCGAGCTCGCCCGGGCCGCCCTCGAATCGATCGCCTTCCAGGTCGAGGACGTCGTGGCCGGGCTCGACGCTCCGGGCGCCCCGGTGGCCACCCTGCTCGCGGACGGTGGCCCCACCGACAACACGACGCTCATGCAACTGCAGGCGGACATCTCAGGGCGCACCCTGCGCCGCCCCCGCGCCCGTGCCATGTCCGCCCTGGGCGCGGCACACCTCGCGGGGTGCTCCCTCGGACTGTTCACCAAGGAGAGCCTGACCACGACGACGAGTGCGGCGGACGTCTACCGCCCTCAGTGGCCGCCCGCGCGGCGCGCCCACCGTCTGAGCGCCTGGCACGAAGCGGTGTCACGGGCACGGACGACGTCCGCGACGCCGCCGGGCGCGGAGGTGTCGCCATGACGGCTCCGCCGCGGCCGCCGGAGATCAGTAGGGTGTGGGGTGTGGCCCAGCGTTCTGACCTCCCCAGTGGCGAATCCGTAGACAAACTGCGGCTCATCGTGCGCGTGGCCCGCATGTACCACGAGCGCGGCCTGCGCCAGGCCGACATCGCCGAAGCCCTGGGGCTTTCCCAGGCCGGCGTCTCACGGCTGCTCCGCTCCGCGGCGGACCAGGGAGTGGTCCGGACCGTCGTCGTCTCGCCGCCCGGCATCCACAGCGACGTGGAGGACGCTCTCGCGGAGCGCTACCACCTGACCGACGTCGTGGTCCTCGACGACGAGGATCAGCCGGAACACGCCGCCACGCTGCTGCGCGGCCTCGGATCGGCGGCCGCGAGCCATCTGGAGACCGCCTTCCGCTCCGGCGACCTGATCGGCGTCTCGACCTGGAGCGAGACGCTGCTGGCCGCGGTGGAGACGATGCGGCCCGCCAAGACGCCAGGCGCCTCCCAGGTCGTCCAGCTCATGGGCGGCGTCGGCGACCCCCGCAGCCAGGTGCAGGCGACCCGTCTGGCCGCCCGCCTCGCCGAACTCACCGGCGCCACCCCGCTGTTCGTCCGCGCACCCGGACTCGTCGGCTCCGCGGAAGCCCGTCTGTCCCTGCTGCGCGATCCGGCGGTGCTGGAGGTCAGCCAGGCATGGCAGCAGCTCAGCGCCGTCCTGGTGGGCGTCGGAAGCCTCGAACCGTCCCCCCTGCTCCAGCTCAGCGGCAACGCGGTGGCCGAGGAGGAGATCACCCGACTGCGCGCCCTCGGCGCGGTCGGCGACATCTGTCAACGTTTCTTCGACGAGAACGGCGTCCACGTCGACGCCGGACTCGGCGAGCGGACGATCGGCATCTCCGTCGACCAGCTGCGCACGGTCCCACGCCGCATCGCCGTCGCCGGCGGTGAGCGCAAGTACACGGCCGTCCGCGCCGCGGTGCGCGGCCGCTGGATCACCGCGCTGATCACCGACATCGCCACCGCTCGACGCCTGCTCGACGAGCCCTGAGCTTGCCCCTGACGCTCCTGTACGGATCCGCAGGCGTCACAGTCCGCTGGGAGGATCTCGCCGACAAACGCGGCCGGCGGCCTGGCCTTCATCAGGAAATCGACGAGCAGTCCCCTGGACCCGGTAGCCGAGGTGCCCAGCTCACGGCGCGTCAATTCGGGAGTGCGATCTCCGCTCAAACGGGGGACAGCCGGGTGGCTCGGAGGTGCGGGAGCATGGGAAGCGGATGAGTCGTCCCCGGAACTCCCGTCCGGCCTGGCCCTTGCCCACTCCCGCAAGCAGGAGGAAGCGCCGCATGGATGAGCTCGTACGCTTTGTGCTGCAACGGCCCGCGCAGCGGCCTGAGAGCAGCGAGGTCAAAATGCTGCGCCCCACGTTCGTCGAGCCCGGGGCCGACCGGCCGACGGCGCGGCGGAAGGCCCGCGAGTTCGCCGCCTCTGAGAGATTCCTGCGGACACCGGACCCGTTGACGTACGCGGAGGCAGCCCGGGCCGTCGCCGGCCTGCTCGCCCCGAAACCGGCGGAGGCCGACGAGGTCCGTGACGTCGTGCACGACCACGCCGGCAGGACATCCCAGCAGGTGGTGGCCGACCCCCGGTTCGCCGCCGATGAGGCCAGACTCGCGGACTCGCTCGTCGCGATGAAGCTGCTGTCGGACTCGCTGGGTGCGGACGCTCCGGGCCTGGCGGACCTGGCCCGAGGCTACGATGCGATCCGGGCGTCCGTTTCCCCCGGGGGCGAGTGCGTACAGCTCCGGCCGCTGGTGCAGCCGCCCTTCGCCGACCTGCAACTCGCCTGCGCGGACCCTGAGTCCGAGTCGGCCCCCGGCAACGGTGACCGGCCCTCGGCCCCCCACTCGGCTCCACCTGTGACCCCCGCCGTACCCGCCCCACCCGTCGCCGTAACGCGCGACACTGACCCCGCTCACACCCTCCCAGCGCTTGAACGGGCCCTGGCCGCTCTCGCCGCGCTGTCCGCCGCCTGTTTTCAGCCCCCGGACAACACCGGTGGGCCCCCGCTCATCGCGTCCGCAGAGATCCAGCCGATGCCGTCCCCGCAGGGGCTTCACCACGTCCACAGCCGTGTCACCCGCCCCTGGGCCCTGACCGCCGATGCCGTCCAGGCGCTGCCCGAGGACGTACGCCGCACCCTGGTCGCCCATCGCGCGGACCCCGCCACCGCCAACCTCCCCGCCATGGTCGACGCCCTCCAGCAAGCCCGCGTGCGGGCCCTGCGCGACGCGGCCGTAGCCGCGCTGCCGGCCGGTACCCGGCTGTATGCGCTCGGCGGCGCCCTCCTCCCCGCGCACACCGAGCACAGCACCGTCCCCGCCCCCGTGGCCCACGAGGCCACCGCCCTCCCCACCACCCGCGGCAACATCCGCCCCGCCGGTATCGGCGACCTCCTCATCGTCAAGCAGCACACTCTCCGCTACGAGGGCGGCGAGCTCGCCCACATCGAGAACGTCCTGCCCCGCGAAAAGCTCAACCGCGAGACCCGACGGCTGGAACGTACTGAAGCGACTCTCGTCCAGGAGAGCGAGACCACGAAAACCGAGGAACGGGACAGCCAGACCACCGATCGCTTCTCCCTCAAGCGCGAGACCTCCGACACCGTGAAACGCGACTCCGAGTTCAAGGCCGGCCTCGCGGTCACCGCCAGGTACGGCCCGTTCATCGAAGTCAAGGCGAACGCCGACTACGCCACGAAGACGGCGACCGAGTCCTCGGTACGCCAGTCCACCGAGTTCAGCAAGGATCTGGTCAACCGCTCGGTGAGCAAGGTGGTCGAGCGCGTCCTGGAACGCCGCTCGGTCACCACCGTCGAGGAGTTCGAGGAGAAGTACGCGCACGGCATGGACAACACGGCGGGCGCCCAGCCGGTCAGCGGCGTCTACCAGTGGATCGACAAAGTCGTCCAGGCCCAGGTCTACAACTACGGCAAGCGGCAGATGTTCGACGTGACGGTCCCCGAACCGGCCGCCGCGTTCATCGACGCCCAGCAGCGCCGCAGCGCCCAGTCCTCCGAGCTGGTCAGACCGCCGGACTTCCCGCTGACGGCCTACGACCTCGACGAGGGCAACTACCTCGTGTGGGGACAGCTCTACAACGTGCTGGACCTCGAGGCGCCACCGCCCCTCTACCGCATCGCCGGCAAGTCGATCGCCGCCACCATCGCCCAGACGCCGTTGCTCAGCTCGGGGACCTACGACCTCCCGGTCGAGGACGGCTACCAGGCGAAGTTCCTCCAAGGCGGTTACGGTTTCTCGGCGACCGGCGCGGACCGCGATCTGTGGCTCGTGGCGGGCAAGGTGCAGGACGACCTCGCCGAGGAACCGACGCCGGCCTTCGACATGGCCCAGGAGACCGAGGTCGTGCCCGTCTCCTACTACTCCCGCAACATCGTGGCGTTCGCACTGGGCGTCGAGCTCTACTGCGAGCGCACCGAGCGCGGGCTGCACGTCTGGCAGCTCAAGACCCACGCCAAACTCACCCAGGGCTACCTCACCAAGCTCAAGGAGTACGAGCAGGCCGTCGCCGAGGCGCGTGCGGCGGCCGGCGTCGTCATCCCCGGCGGCAACCCGGGCCTGAATCGCAAGGTGGTCGTCACGGAGCTGCGCAAGCAGTGTCTGATGCTGCTCACCGCCCAGCACTTCGAGGGATTCGGCGCCATCGAGTCGTCGTCGCAGGAAGGCTACCCGGAGCCGGACTTGGGGCTCAGCGCCGAGCAGATGCCCTATGTCCGCTTCTTCGAGCAGGCCTTCGAGTGGGAGCACCTGGCGTTCTTCTACTACCCCTACTTCTGGGGGCGGCGGCCCGGCTGGCAGGACCGGATGCTGCTGGACGACGCGGACCCCGACTTCTCCGACTTTCTGCGGGCCGGGGCCGCCCGGGTCGTCTTCCCGGTGCGCCCGGGCTTCGAGTCGGCGGTCACGCACTTCCTGGAGACGGGTGAAATCTGGAACGGCGGGCCCCCGCCGGACATGGCGAGCCCGCTGTACGTTCCGATCCTGAAGGAGATCCAGGAGGCGAGCGGGGCGCCCGGCGCGGAGACGGCTCTGGGCGAACCCTGGCTCGTACGGGTACCGACGACGCTGGTCCGGCTGCGCCCGGAGAGCGACCTTCCGGAGTGGCGGAAGTCCGGCGACGACTGGGTGCCGGTCGAGCGCCATAGCGGGGAAACGCCGAACCAGTCCGGCCGAACTCGGACCCAGGGAGCGCCATGAAGCAGTACGTCCTGCTGTCGGGTGCGGACTACAAGGGGGAGAACGTCACCTTCCGGGTCCTTTGCGACAACCGTCGGAAGCAGCTCACCCAGGCCGGCGCCATCGGCACCCCGCTGAAGTTCACCGTCTTCGACCTGCAGGCCGGCCAGGTCGCGGTGACCCGTGTGACGTTCGGCGGGGGCCGCAGGGTCGAGACCACCACCAGCGAGCAGCTCTTCGGCAAGGTCACCCCGGCCAGCTTCGAGACGCGTGCCGCCCCGGGCCGGCCGGTCCGCCGCCGGTTCAAGAACGGTCAGACGAGCGTCATGTCGATCACCGATGTCTACGAGGCCATCCACAGGATCGGCGCCGAGGAACCCGGCACGCTCGCGGAGTTCTCCGTGTTCTCGCACGGCTGGGAGGACGGTCCGATCCTGGTCAACAGCGACGACGACCGCACGAGTCGGCTCTTCGTCCGCGACGGCGTGCCCGGCCCTCCCAGGGAGGAGGACATCGTCGTCCCAGCCGGCATGCGCGATCCCGACGACAAGGACGCCCGTCCGGCGCTGGACTTCATCGCCCCCTCCATGGACGAGGTGAAACTCGCCCAGTTCCGGAAGGCGTTCGCCAAGGACGGGCGGGTCTGGCTGTGGGGCTGCGCGCACCGCCAGGAACTCGACCAGATCCTGGGGAAGATCGAGCGCAACGCCGCCTACCGCGCGACCTCGGTCCCGGACGACACCCCGTTCACCTTCACCAATTTCAACGACCTCGAAGTCGCCTATATCCAGTGGTTCCTGCGGCCGTTGACAGGGATCTTCCCCGACCCGCGCGCGATCACCCTCAAGTGGAAGCACCTGCGGTACTTCCTGTGCCTGGCCAACCAGTCGACTTACGCCGCCGCGATCGCCAACGCCGCGCAGGTCTCCACCTTCGCGGCGCCCATGGGCACGGGGGCGATCTACGAAGGGCCTGGCAAGCTGATGGCCGTCGACCCGGGCCATGCCCGGCACGCCACGCTCTACCGCAGCCACCTCGGCTTCACCTTCGACCCCGAGGGCCACGGCTACGCCCGCTTCGCCCCGGGTTCCGCCTGCGCCAAACCACAGCCGTAGCCGTAGGGCCCCCGCACCCTGCCCGGCGCCAGAACTGCCGCATCGCCCCCTCTCAAACCAGCACTCCTCCGCGACCGCGAACCCCGATACGTGAAGTGGGAAGGCACTGTCTGGCACAGCGCACGCACCGACGACGTCATCCAGCAGGAGGCCGACTGCAGGTGGTCTCCTGCCTGATGTGGGTGCTCAGTCGCGTTTGAGTATCCCGCTCAGCCCCGCTGCTACTGCCGTGGTCAGCACCCATCCGGCGCCGGAGAGCAGCGTCGCGCAGGTCCACCCGCGCGCCGACCTGTGCGCCGTACAAACTGAACTCGCCCCGGACAGTGAGGTGTCGGCGACCTGAGACCTGGCGATCCACCGTGAGCCAGCCGCCTTCCAGTGCGGAGCCGTCGGGGTTGTCGAGTTCGGCTCCGTCGAGGGTGAGCGTCCCGAGGTGTGCTCCTTGAAGGTCGATGCCACCGCGCGCAGTGAAGCCGAGGCTGAGTTGCATCTCCTGCGCCACCCGCAATGCGGAGCCGGTCAGAGCTCAGTCGCCGTCCTGGGCGAGGCCGGCTCCGGTGAGGGTGAGCGAGCCGCCTGTTTCCGCGCCGGTCAGGTGGATGCTGCCTTCGGCCCGGAGCCCATCGGCTGTCATGCTCTGGGCCACGTGAAGCTGGCTGGCAGCCAGGGCCACGCCTCCGGGGTTGATCAGCCGCGCATCGGTGAGGACGAGGTCTCCGCTGATCTGGGCGCCGGTCAGGCGGACTTCACCGCGGGCGGTGAAGCGTGCGTCCATGCGCGTGTGGTGGTCGGCGGTGAGCCGTCCGGCGTCCAGCGCGGTGGCGTCAGGGTTGTCCAGGCGTGCCCCGGCCAGGGACAGAACGCCGCCGACCCGGGCGCGGGCCAGTTTGACCTCTCCGCGAGCGGTGAACCCGTGATCCAGCGTGAGGTCAGCGTGGATGCACACGTTCTCGGCGTCCAGTCCAGGCACGTGACAGCCGGTCATGCCGATCAGGGGGGCGGTGGCGTGGGCCAGGACGACGGGCTCGTCCAGCCAGCAATCCGTGAGCAGCAGCCATCGCCCCAGCGTGACGCCTTCCAGGTCAAGAGAGCCGGCGATCCGCGCGCCCGCCAGACGGACTGGGGAGCGTGCGTCGGTGTCCATGAGCAGCCGGGCCACAAGGTCAGCCCGAATGGTCCGCTCCGGTGGCCATGATGCGCCGCGACTCGGCTCGTCGGCGGCGGCATCGCCGACCCGCAGGTCAACGGCCTGGCCGCGGGCGACTGCACGTACCACCTGCTGCTCGGCTGCTGTCAGATCGTCGGCAGTCAGCATCGTCCCTCGTCCCCCAAGGCATCGGCTTACGAACCCCGTTGAGCCTGTCCGTCCCCGCCGGGCGAGATCCTCTTCCGATCACGAGCCTCGTCCCCAGAGCTGCGCAACCGGACAGTCCAAGGACGCCGCCCCCGTGCGCGCTCGCGGGCGGGGACTGAGCGGGAAGCACGAGGTGTTTCGGCGAGCTTCATCCTTCGAGGTCACCGGTTCGGCACCGCGGTCGACGGTGTAGCGTCAATGCGCTGATCACCGAGCCGTTGGCGGAGAGGGCGTGTCAATACCCGCACGCGCCTCCACGGCCTCTGACGATTGACCGCACCGACGAAACCGGCAGCGCCATATGAGGAGTCGAACGGCATGGGACTCGCCCTCAGCGGAGAGCTGACGCGCCTTGTCCCCACGTCCGAGGACGACTTGGGCCTGCTCGCGAACTGGTTCGCCGATCCCGACTTCGTGGAGCACTGGGGCGGGGTGCCGCTGTCGCGCGAGGAAGTGGCCGCCAAGTACGTGGGCCGGCGCCGCCCGCAGGTCGAGTCCTTGCGTCGGCGGGCGTTCGGTGGGCTGCGATCATGCTCGGATGGCCCACGACATAGTCTTCTTCCTCGCTCCCGACGACGAGGCCGCCGCTGCGACGCGTCTGCGGGGACCCGGTGACGCGTTCAGATCTGTGACGTGCCGTTTCATCGAGCCGGACAGTGCCATCGCCGAGTGGGACATGTACTTCGAGGAGCCTTCGGCCCAGACGCCGCCGCTCGAGCAGGTCTATGCGTGGCGGCCGTGGCCTCAGTACGTCACCGCTCCCCTCAACGACGGCATTGAAGTGTTCGCCCTGCCGAACCGGCTGACCCGGGCGCTGGCCGGCGCGAGCCCTGCCGAACTCGAAGAGCTCGCAGGCCGCTGGACCGCGCGGCTGCGGTCTGAGGACGGCGACGACATGACCGACGACGACCTGCTGGCCGTCCTGCAGGCAGTCGCCCGACTTGCGGCGTCAGCGGTGAACATGGGGGGCGGCCTCTACAGCTGGAGTTACTGACCCTCCCGAAGGCGCCTTCTCGGTGACACCGCGGCACGCCAAGAGCGCGCTCCCACCGGCGGCGAGGCGCCGCATGAAGCGCCATGACCGGTGCGCCCCGGCACACAGCGCTCCCCTTTGACGCATGCACCGCCGCAGTCGGCCGGGGCGGCGCTGATCGGCCCACGGAAGGGATGCGGGCGCCGATCTCCCGTATCAGCCGGTCCGCCTCTGGCGCGGCCGTGCCGCCCTCCAGGGCCACCGTGCGCAGCACTCGGAGCAGGTCATTGGCCTCGTCCAGCGCCGGCAGGAACAGCCTTCTCGTGTCGCGCTTCACGGCGGTGAACGCCGCGGCCCCGGGGCGGCGTTGTCGCCAGCCCGGGGCCGCGGGGTGGAGCGGTGTGGTGGTGGAGGGCGGTCGCCTACGCGGCGAAAGGCTCTGCGGGGCTTCAGCCGAACGATCGTCCCCGCAGGCGATGGGTGAGGCCCGGGGACACTGTCCCCTCCACGACCACACCCCGCACAACACGCCGAGCCGGGCCGGCATTCCCGTCCCGGCCTCGGGAACAAGCAGGTCAGGGAGTCCCGCCCCCGTCTTCCCCGCCGCCGCGGGATGGCGCGGCACTTCCACACGGTTGCCTCGAGCCGGTTTCGGCTGCAGAAGTTCGACGCCGCCGAAGACGCCGCAGCAGTTGTGCGCTCGGCACCATGCGGCGCCAAAGGGAGGGCGCGGGTGAGCGGAGAGGGGCCCACCCGCGCCTCGTCGTCAGCCGCCGCTGGAGGCGGACCACTTCTGGTTGGAGGCCCCTGTGCAGCTCCACAGCTGGACCTTGGAGCCGTTGGC